>CAYTIT010000267.1:0-1524 GCA_964437975.1 uncultured bacterium | reverse complement strand
AGTTGCTAAGGTGAATCTTTTCCTTACAAAACCACGTAAACAATAGGAGTGCTTAGCTATGAGTCAGCAAGTGGAAAAAAAAGTTTCCGTTCAACCCCTTGGTCAACGCGTTCTCGTTCAATGGCTCGAACCAGAAGAGACCTTAAAAGGGGGAATCATCCTTCCCGAAACAGCACGGGAAAAACAAAAAATTGCACATGTCATCGCTGTCGGCAAAGGGAAAACAACTGAAAAAGGCACTGTTCTTCCAATGCCTGTCGCCGTTGGAGATAAAGTCTTAGTTGACAAATACGCCGGCCAGGATGTGACGATTGACGACCAAGAATATGCCGTCGTTAAAGCAGATGATCTTATTGCTATTGTTGAAGCGTGATTAATTTAACCACCAAGGAGTAAAAACCATGGCTGCAAAAAACATTAAATTTAAAGAAGACGCACGCAAAAAAGTTCTCGACGGCGTTGAGACTCTAGCGCGCGCTGTCAAGGTCACTCTCGGCCCCAAAGGTCGCAATGTGGCCATCGATAAATCTTTTGGATCTCCCCATGTAACCAAAGATGGCGTGACTGTCGCCAAAGAGATCGAGCTCGAAGACAAGCATGAAAACATGGGAGCTCAAATGGTGATCGAAGTCGCCAGCAAAACTGCCGATAAAGCAGGTGACGGAACGACAACGGCCACAGTTCTTGCCGAGGCAATTTACAGAGAAGGTCTGCGCAATGTCACTGCTGGAGCGAACCCCATGGGGATCAAACGCGGCATCGACAAAGCGGTTAAAACCCTTAGCGATGAATTTAAGGCAAAAAGTAAGCCTATCAATGACAAAAAAGAAGTGAGCCAAGTCGGAACTGTTTCCGCTAACGGCGACGAAGAGATCGGTTCGATGATTGCTGAAGCGATGGAACGCGTCGGCCCAGATGGCACAGTCACTGTCGAAGAGGGGAAGGGAGTTGAGACAACACTTGACGTCGTTCTCGGACTTCACCTCGACCGCGGTTTTCTTTCCGCTTACTTTGTCACTGACGCAGAAAAACAAGAAGCAGTTCTCGAAGATGCCTATGTCCTCATTTATGAAAAGAAAATCTCTGCCATGAAAGAGTTTCTCCCCGTTCTTCAAGCAGCAGCTGAAAGCGGACGCCCTCTCCTCGTGATCGCAGAAGATATTGAAGGGGAAGCTCTTGCAACACTCGTTGTCAACCGCTTACGCGCTGGACTCAAAGTGTGTGCAATCAAAGCTCCAGGATTCGGCGATCGCCGCAAAGCGATGCTCGAAGATATCGCGACTCTTACGGGAGGACAGTTCATCAGCGAAGATCTCGGCCTTAAGCTCGAAAGTGTCTCTCTCGACATGCTAGGACGGGTGAAAAAAGCTGTGATCAAGAAAGAAGAAACGACGCTCATCGAAGGAAGCGGCAACAAAGCTGACATCGAGAAGCGGTCAGCTCTTATCCGACGCCAAATCGAGGAAAGTACATCGGATTACGATCGCGAAAAACTCGAAGAAAGGCTCGCTAAAATTGCAGGCG
>CAYTIT010000266.1:0-1538 GCA_964437975.1 uncultured bacterium | reverse complement strand
GATTAAGTCATGAGAGAATAATAAATACTTCTGTTAATAAAAAACTTAAGTTGTTGGAGGTTAATTAGCTATCAATAAATTTTAACTTTAGGGGGTAATAGACCGCTCGTGACTTAAAAAGCTGAAAGCCAAAGCATTAAAGGGTTGCTTCGACGACGGTATGAAATATCCTTAAGGGGATATTTGTCTGACAACGCGCTCGAGCACACAGATGATCTGTCAGCTCTGATGCAAGCTCTTCAACTAGCACATCTTCGCCAGCGGCGACGAGATTCGTGAGCCAGCCGATAAACCAACATGTCATCTTTTCTGGTGAAGAGAAAAAATAAGGCTCTAAGTCGGTTGTGCACTGCAGAAGAGTAAACCCTAGCCGCTTTAATAAAGAGCGCGCCCTTTGAACAGAAAGAGGAAAAAACTTTTTTTCCCGCTCTTCAAGAAAGGATTTCCAGCGGGGCGCATTAAAAATCGCTTGAAAATCGGGGTTGCGCTGCAAAGCCACGCGAAAAAGGAGCTTGCCCTTAGGGTAAAGCAAGGCTTTTATTCGCTCAAAAGCTCGCTCTTTATCTTTTACAAAGTGAAGCGCGTTAAAACTCGTGATTAGGTGAAACTTTTCGGCCAGTTGGAGGTCTTCAATTTTGCTGCATAAAAATGCGAGGTTAGCGACCTCTTGATGATCTGTGAGCCCTTGCTCAATCATACTGGGTGAGGCATCAACGCCGAGAACTTTCCCTTGAGGTACTTGGTCCGCAAGCCACTTAGAAAGTGTTCCAGGGCCGCAGCCAACGTCTAAGACATGTTCGATCCCTTGAAAAGAGAGCTGATTCAAAGAGCGGAAAGCACTTGCTTGCTGCATCTCAGAGTGGTCTCTGTAGTAGCAGCCATACCAACAATGATTCATAAGAGGCATTATCTTTATACGCCCAAAATAAAGTCAAAGAAAAATTAGACATTCGACTCGCCCTTCCCCTTACAGAAAAAGACATAATATAAATTATCAGACGTTAAGGTTAAGGAAAGGTAAATAAAAATTAAAATATATTTTTGATTTCTTTAGAGTGGGTTATGCAACGTCAAACACAGATGGGCTCACGCTACACGCTATGAGAGGTATCTGTCTAGGCATAACACGTGGAATCTCCTCTTAGGCGCATCGGCTGGAACCAAAATTTTCTGCAAAGAAGACCGTTTCTGCTTAACTCCTAGCTTTGCGCTAAACTATATCCATTTTTTTCAACAACGGTCCTCGGAAAAAATGGAAAAAATTCTAGGCAAGTGGTCTCACTCCCTTCAAAATAGAGCTCGAATTGAGTTCAAAACTCGCAGGTGCCCAATGGAATTTTGTGCCTGCGCTCAGGGTCGGCTGGATAAGCTATATTCCTTTGAGAAAAGAAAGAACGCCTTCGTCGCAGGATCATGATTCGCTTCTTTGGAAACCTCTCCCCTACAACTATGCGATCAACCAGCGGGCTCTTGCCTTTGATGCTGCCCTCGCTCACGCAGACAATTTAGCGCTGAAAGCCTCGTACAAAGCGAACTTA
>CAYTIT010000265.1:627-1554 GCA_964437975.1 uncultured bacterium | reverse complement strand
TCCCATGAGTGATAGAAAATCAACTAGCTTATCAAAAAACGACTTATGGGTCATTGTCAGTCCTTTAGGTGGGAGAGGATGTCAAGAGAGCTCTTGTGTTGTAATACACTCGACAAACCAATAGATGGCCCATCTGTTTTCTTTTTCATAAGGCGATAGGTGCCCTAGCTTTCTCATGCATTGAGGACACTGAACGAGTGTGTCCTCTTTTTTGACTTCGATTGCTGCTTGATGGATGCGGTCGAGGTAAGAGCGTTTTAAGGGGCCTAACCCATCTTTTTGGTAGACAAAGAGTTGCTTATGGCATTTGCCACATAAAATAGCGATAAACGTTGGGTTGCCTCGCTTGAGCGTGAAGTGGTTGATAATAGGAGAGTAGTTCTCGTGCATTTTAGTCATCTCACGTTTGGCTTTAGATCGATCGCAATCCACGCGTCGGGAAGGTTGCCACAGCCAGCGCTCGGCGATTGTTTGTCGGCGAAGCAGCCGGTGAAAAAGAGGGAGATGTTGGCAACCTGACTCTTGGATTGTGAGCGGTCTAAAGGTGGTTGTATCCGGCAGGGTCGAAAAGAAAAATTGTGTGCAGGAAATCGCAAAAATTCCTACGGGTTTCAGTGTAAATGAGCCTCCAATAAAGAGCGACCCAAGTCGATCATCACATTGATTAAGAAATTTTGATACATTTTTTCAATCATATCCTGTTTGTTACAGACATCGAGCTTTTGGTAGGCGTTAGAAAGCATTTTTTCCACAGTTCGATGGGAATTATTTAAAAAAGAAGCAATATGTTTGGCTGAAAGGCCGCATAAGGTCAGTGCAAGGCACTCGATTTCTCTACGCGAAAAAGGAGAAAGACATAGATGGGAAAAAAGAGCTGAGAGTTTAGCGTAATTATGAGCAGGGGGAGGGGCCTTGACTGAGGGAATG
>CAYTIT010000265.1:0-617 GCA_964437975.1 uncultured bacterium | reverse complement strand
CCAACGCGGTGGCCATATGTGCGGGGTTTTCTTTGATGACAATTTTACTGACTTTATCTTGTTCGAATGTGAAAAGGAGTGTGGCGGGCAAGAGGTATTTTTTCTTTGTGGGCCCAATACTTTCGATGACGCTCAAAAATTTTGTGGGTTGAAGTTGCGTTCCTTTCAGGGGGTTGGTCGACCGATAATGTCTCAAGTGGATGCCATGGCGCATCACTTCACAGATAACGAGGTTGTCATACTCGGTCGTTGTAAGGATGGTGGTACCGTAACCGGGAAATGCATGCGACCAGTCGTCGCAGTCAGCTTTGAAGGCCTCTATGCCGTAGCAATGTCCGATTGTTTTGTGGTGTTGACAGTGTGGTGATAGAACTTCTTTAAGACAACTTGGGTTGTAGCGACTATTCCAGCACGCTGTAATGAAGTCCTCGGCAACTTTTTGGCGCTTTGACATGCGTAAATATTAAATGAAAAGTCGGATTATTATCTACCGATTGGGTTCAAGAAGCGGGAATTTTGTCGTTGCTTTCGTCTAAACAATCGCCGAGCGTTGGCTGTGGCAAAGCTCAGCGATTTTTGAGTCGCGCTCGGTGTCATGGGTTCTGTTTCCAATATTT
>CAYTIT010000264.1:0-1586 GCA_964437975.1 uncultured bacterium | reverse complement strand
ACTGTGTTGAGCATCATTTATACTTGGGTGAAAAATTTAGTTGGATAGGTTCATATCCTCCGGCCATGTAGAAATAAATTCTATTGGGTACCCACGTTCTCTTAGATCTTGCACATGATGCATAAAAACACTTAAAAATTTTGCTTTTTAATAAAAAAAAATATACTAATTTTGCTTGTTTTAAGTCTAGATAAAGATAAGAAGATAAACGAAACAACATAGCTATTTGGTGAAAAAATGTCGGAATAAATTTTTTATTTTTAACAAAAATTTTCGCCTCCTAGCGCCTTGCTCTTTCCCCATAGGTCTCTCCCGCTCGCAATTCAAGAAGCGATCGTTTGCCTTTGCCGTCATCTCCCTCTTTTTTACCGCCTCTTTCGCCGATAAAAAATCATCGAGCGCTAGCTGTGGTAAAATGCCAGATTTTTGAATCACGCTTGGAGCAACTGAAAGAAATTTTTTGTGTTTTATAGTAATCTTTTTCGTTGATTTTGTTGTCTTTTTTTTGTTATAATACTATTTATAAATTTAGGTTTTGATTCTTTATGGCAGGAAATATTGAAAACACTTGTTTCACCAACTCTGAAACGAAAACTCTGCATAAAGAAGAACAAGAAGGTTTAACTCCAGCTGAATCAAAGACAGAAAATGCAGTTCAAGGATTAAAAATATCTAACCTTGAAAGAAAAAAAACAACCTTAAAAATCAAAGCCACAAAGCTCCCCCCTGAACAAGAAAGTAGAACCACTCTACAAACGATCCTTCTGTTTTTTGTTAAGCGCCTTGGATTGCCGATCTATATCAGCCAAGGGCTGAGGAGCAACAAGGAAATTGTCCTTGCCGCTGTACAAAACAACGGAGCCGCCATTCAGTACGCGAGTGAACCTCTGCGCGATGATCCAGAAATCGCCCTTGCCGCTTTAGAAAACGAGGAATCAGTCTTCGACTACATCAGTGAAACCCTGCTTAATGATCCCGACTTTATGCTTGCCGCTTTAAAACAAGGCGCTTCTAATGCCCTTGAGTTTGCAAGTGCATCTCTACGTAACAACCCCGACTTTATGCTTGCCGCTTTAAAACAAGGCGCTTCTAATGCCCTTGAGTTTGCAAGTGCATCTCTACGCAACAACCCCGACTTTATACTTGCTGCTTTAAAAGAAGGTGGGATAGATATTCTTGAAGACGCAAGCAGAGAATTACTCGATGACCCCGACTTTATACTTGCTGCTTTAAAACAATCGGGACCTGATGTCCTCAGTTGCGCGAGCAAAACACTGCTCAATAACAAAACATTCGTTCTTGCTGCTTTAAAACACGCTGGATGTGATGTTCTCAAGTACGTAAGCCGTGAGTTGCTCAACAATAAAGAAGTGATCCTTGCCGCTGTCAACCAAAATGGCCTCGCTCTTCAATACGCGAGTCAACCGCTGCGCAATCATCAAGACGTTGTTCTCGCCGCTGTTACCCAAAATGGCCTCGCTCTTCAATATGCGGGTCAAGAGTGGCGCAATGATAAGGACGTTGTTCTCGTCGCTGTTACCCAAAATGGCCTCGCTCTTCAATATGCGGGTCAAGAGTGGCGCAAT
>CAYTIT010000263.1:0-1586 GCA_964437975.1 uncultured bacterium | reverse complement strand
GCAACTTCAGATACGCCCATTTTATTGATGCGGCTGTAGAGTTCGTTGATTCCCTGCTTAAGACTTGCCTCATTTGTCACGATGCGGTTATTTGTATCGCGCAGTTCGATCTGGACTGTTTTCCCCCCAGATAAGTCGAGCCCCCAGTGGAGGATTTTCCGCTCATCGCCGCGAAAATATTTGCGGGCGCTGAGGAGGAAATTGCTTAATAAAGCGCTCTTTGTAGGAGCGGGGATATCGTATTTAAGCTCTGAGTTTAAGCTCACTTGTGCTGCTTGGTACTCATCTTTCCAGGCGAGAAGATCTTCGTGTTGGCGTGTTTCAATGCGGTTGAGTGTGAGAAGGCGTTGTTTGAGATCGGTAAACTCAAGTGTTGCATAGCGGTGTGTTCCGTGAACGGTAAAGTCTTCGCGTGTAGCAGCTAACAGGGTGCGGTAAAAATCTTCGGCTTCAAAAAGGTAATCTTTGGCAAATGCGCGCCCTAAAGGATAGCTCGTACCAGCGTAACCAGTAAATCCACTTTGGCGTAAAAGTTGTTGAAGCGACTCGAAATCAGCTTTGAGTAGTTGAGCCGAAGCGCGATCTGCAGCGACTTTATTAAAAAGAGCATTGACCCCTTTGGCAATCACGTAGATCGAGCTCGTGCGGAACCCTTTAGGAGGCTCTTTTTCGCTCGCGCCAGGAGCGTAAACAACAAGGCCAAGTTTTTGGTCTTTAGCAGGCAGTTGTTGAAAGGCAGAGTAACTATATAAAGGGAAAACAGCGCGTTGCAAGTCGGGGTGTGAGGGGCGCCATTGGTTCTCAATAAGGGCGCGGAGTTGCTCTGCTTCTTCGCGGGCGACAGCACCTAAATCGAAAGCTAAAAAGCTGGTGCTATCTGTCAAGGCGTTGAGTGAGATGTGGAAAGCGCTTTTCTTAGGGGTAAGGACTTCTCCTGCTTCGCGCCCAATACGGGCAACTTCATTGTAAATAAGCTGGTCGAGTTGGTCGCTTAGAGCTGCTTTAGCAGGGGAGTTGAGGAGGGTCTTTTTAAAGGTGAGTAGAGCGGGTTTAAGCTGCAATAAGAGCACATCATTCCCCCAATCGAGGGTCATTGTGGCGATTAAAGGGCTTTTATCCCCGACGTTGAGAGTGCAAGTTGACTCTTTTGGAGCAGCACCTAAGAGTAAAGAGATCTCTTGCTTAAGGGACGTTAAACTCCAGGGAGTGACTCCCGAGCTAAAGGCGCTCGCTTGTCTGCGCAGCACGCCGAGCGCGGTCGCGATTTTTTCTTCTCGTGCGCTAAGAAAATCGAGCATTTGTTTTTCTTCACTAGCAAGAAATTTTTCTTCTTTCTTTAAGGTAGTTTCTTTTTTTTGCAGCTCGATGCGGGCTAAAGTCGTTTGATTGAGATAACGTTCAAAAGAGGTTTTCAGCCGGCTGATCAGGGCCCCTTTATCCTTGGCGTCTGAGCGGGTAAACGAAGCAAAAAATTGCTTTGCAAGGAGGGAATTTTCGCCGAACAGGCGAGTATAAGTGGTTATTTCTTCAGCGAGCAAAAGTAAAAACTCTTCTGTACGGGGACTGTCTGGACTATTGAGAACAAG
>CAYTIT010000262.1:0-1592 GCA_964437975.1 uncultured bacterium | reverse complement strand
AAAACGACCTAAAAAATCGCCGCAAGAAAGTCCCTCTAGCGCGATTTCCTACCATTTTGCACAAAATCTGTATAATTTTAAACGATAAAAATAGATTTGGCTCAATAGCCCAGAGTGTCTCCCTTCTCGCTAGCAAATCCTAACCTAAGCAAGATTTTTGATTGCTTCAGAAAGCGCCGCCCGATTTTCTTGGCTCGGACTTTGAATAAAATTTTGGTAACTCTTCTCAAGTTCGATTTCTTGCCCCTGTTTGCCCTGTTTTAGAGCCACACACGCTGTTTGGTTCATCACTTGAAGCGCTTCGTCCATCACCATTTTAAACTTTGCTTTTTTGTGCTCTTCGAGATGCGGCTTGTCATATTCGTGAAGCGCATTTTGAAAAAGTTCGAAACTTTTGTGATATTCTTGCTGATATTGTTGCACCTCTTCAGGAGAAAAAGAAGCTCCTCCAGCAGGGCCATCTACCTGTGACATCGCATCGACCTGGGTATACACTAGCTCAATTGCACCATAGAACTTACCCTATTTTAGCTCCATCCCTTCTGCGATTGGCACGCGCTTTTCAGCCAACTTAGGGTCAAAAAAGAAAAAGTAGAGCTCAGCCTCTTTTGTTAAAAGTTATTTTCAAATACGATCAATAGACTGAGCTGTTGAGAGCTCTTTAAAGAGGCGCATGTCAGAAAATGTCCTTAAAGCATTTGTTGCAAAAAGCTGTACTAGCCCTACTGTGCCTTGTTTCATTACATGGTGCTGCAGAAGATTCGACGATCACGCTTCCCCAAAAGCCTCCACCTCTATCTGTCGTTAAAGCCGAAGAGGAGCAAGCTGAAAAAGACTTTGAAACAGCCAAAAAAATGTTCAATCCCTGGTATGCCGGCCCACTGTTGACGGGCTCTGCTCAAAACATTCCACCCGGACACTTTAATATTCAGCCCTATCTCTTTGTCACAACGACTTATGCTCAGTTTGGACGAGACCGTCAATCCCGCTCTATTCCCAATATCGTCACGGTCAACCCTGTTTTTGTTTATCAAATGGGGTGGTTGAGCTGGCTCGATTTCTCCGTGATTCTCTCTGCTCTTTATAACCAACAAGAGCGGCAAGAAAGTGCCTATTTAGGTGATACCCAAATGAATTGGGGCATTCCTCTTATGTTAGAATCACCTTCTCACCCCGCTATCCGCTTTTCTGTCTTTGTCACTTTCCCTACAGGGCGCTATAACCACCTCAACCCAACTAAAAAGGGAATCGATGCAACGGGAGCAGGCTCTTATCAAACGACCCTTTCCTTGAATATGAGCAAGGTGTTTTGGCAAATTCCGACGCACCCCTTTCGTCTCCGCTTTGCCTTCAACTACACGATCCCCTCGACGGTCCAAGTCCGTCGATTTAACGCCTATGGAGGCGGTTTTGGTACACGTGGAAGAGTACGCCCAGGCAACCTTTTAGAAGTTGACAGCTCAATTGAGTGGTCATTCACGAAAAAATGGGTCCTAGCTGTCGATTTTGTCTATACCTATAGCAACCACGCCACATTTTCGGGTGATCGCGGCGTCGATGCCGACGGCTTCCCCGCCCGTGTGGGGGCTCCC
>CAYTIT010000261.1:0-1594 GCA_964437975.1 uncultured bacterium | reverse complement strand
TCCAGTATCCAGCGAGTTTAACAAAAATTGCCTCATCTTTATATGTTCTTGAGAAGAAAAAGCATCAGCTCGACGAAATGGTTTTTTGTGATCCTCGTTGTTTAAGAAAGATGCGGCAAGAAACAAAAGCTGAGCGGTCGTACCGAGATGCTCCCTATCTGCTTGAACCGGACGGCTCGCATTTTTCGATTCTACCTGGCGAGAGATTGCGTCTCAAAGACTTAATGTATGGAATGATGGTTGCTTCTGGCAACGATGCTTCGAATGTCGTTGCGCACCATGTCGCGGGAAATATTCCCACCTTTATGCGGCAGCTCAACGCTTATATAGAAAAATTAGGGTGTAAACATACCCATTTTATGAATCCACACGGATTGCACCACCCTCAGCACCGGACGACGGCGTTTGATTTGGCGCTCATTGTGCGCGCGGCGTTGAAAAATACAACGCTTTGCGCGATGGCAGGTGAAAAAGAATACTACCGCCCCAAGACAAACAAGCAACCGCTAAAAATCGTGAAACAAAAAAACAGGCTACTTTCTAAGGGGAAGTTTTTTTATAAAGCAGCTTTTGGCTTGAAAATAGGGTACACGGCAAAAGCGGGGAATACATTTGCAGGAGTCGCGCGAGAAGGTGGGCGAACCTTGATTGTGATCTTGTTAAACTGTCCAAGCTCAGACCACCAGTATCGAGATGCCATTCGCCTATTTGACACAGCGTTTGAAGAGAAAAAAGTGAGTCGACTTCTCTTTAACAGTGCAGAAAATGCATTTGAGTGTCGCTTTAAAGGGGGGAAGGGGAGGCTTCGAGCTAGGCTGCTAGAAGATATTTCAATGGAGTATTTCCCTTCGGAAGAACCCGAGATCAAAATCGAGCTCGACTGGCAACGGTTACCCCTTCCGATAGAAAAAGGAGCTCTTGTTGGGCAGTTGCGCATTTTAAACAAAGAAGGGGCGCTTTTTTCAGTTCACGGGCTCTATGCAGCTGAGCGCTTGGAACAAACGACTTACGCCGCGCTCAAAGCTTTTTTTTCCGGCACTTCAGAGCTCTCTTTAAAGGTGCGGATGATGCTTCTAGCGTTTCTTGTCACGCTTTTTGCAGCGCTTCTCTATGTGATGCTCAAGCCAAAGCGCCGCACTTAAGCTTGCGTAAGATTTTAGGGGAATTGAGCCATCAAGCCCTTAATGTTTTGAGGCAGTTAGTAAAGAACTGTGGGTGGAAAATAAAAAGTATGCACAGCTCGCCACCCGACTTCTGAGCACGCCAAAGGAGACGCTCCGTCTTATGGCAAGCTTATGAACGACTTTGCTAGGTGTCCTGAGGAGAGTTACAGTTGTCAAAGAACAGACTGCATTAGAAAAGAGTTTGGGTTATCGAGCAACCTTGCCATCCAAGCCCTTCGTCGGAGCTCAGGAGCTTGCGCCAAGACGAAAAGAAAGGCAAAGCGAAATGTAAATTCCATCTTTAACGTGGTCCTTATATGAAATTGTTTTTTTGGAAAACTATCTCCGTTTTAATATTATCGAAACTATAATAAACATTTTTTATAAACACAAATTTATTAAAATAGACTTTTATTTTATTTTTTTAAAAT
>CAYTIT010000260.1:0-1594 GCA_964437975.1 uncultured bacterium | reverse complement strand
CACTATCTTAAGCATATTTACCATAAAGAAGATAGCGAGCTAAGAGATAGCGAGTTGCAGCAGGGAATCCAGGCAATGATGAAAATTGCCTTTGAAGCCGCCGATAAGCTGACGCAGTTGACGCCCTTTTTTCAACAGAAGTATAAAGCGGGAAAGTTTGACACGCTAAAAGAGTATGAGGAGCTGAAAGAGTTTTACCTGGGCAGCGTGTTGCGCCGGTTCCAAGAGGTGGCGGCCCCAGAAGATATGTGGGAGCCCCAATGGGAAGGAGAGGGGCCATCGCTGCAGCTTGAAGAGTTGGGACTCAAAGATCTCGAAACAGTGAAGCGCGACCAGCAGTATGAGCTTTTTTCGATTCGACAAGAAGATGGGAGCTCGTTTTTTAACCGCAACTTACTGCGCCATATCAAGTTAATCACCGATTTTGAGCAGCTTGTTAGCGATTTTGAAGGAGAAGACCCTTTGTTGATGGTCCATTTGCTGCTTAGCGGGCAAGCGCAGAAATTGGCACTGAGCATGAGGGAAAAAGGGGCGGCTTTATTTGACGTTTTTTATCGCGAAGCAAAGAAACATCGCAAAGCGCCGCTGACAGGCGAAGTGAAGAAATTGGCCATCCCCCTTCTTCTGGCATCGAGTGAGAAGAATGTGCTCACAGAGACGTCGGGTAAAAGTTGTGGCTTTTACCTGAGCGATTATCACAAGTTTTTACGGCACATGCTTGTTAATGAGGATTATCAACGCCTTTTGAGCTACCCTTTTGACGAAGTGGATGGTTTTGGGCAGTGTGTTATCGAGGTTGTCGATACGTTGTGTATGGCGTTTTTTACCCCTTTTCTCAGTCCGGTGCATTGGATGAATTACCTAGATCGACTGAGTGAACGCGTTTTAGGAAAAAAGAAACAAGAGAAAGAAAGCGCACCTAAACAAGCGATCAAGCAGCTGCTTGATTTGCATGAAGGGATTGACCAGCTGTTAAAAACCTACCCCAACGGACCTTTGTTTAAGGCAATCGATCTGTTCCGAGAGCGCGCAGAAAATGTTGGGTTTGATCCGTTGCTCCAGGGTAACTTTCCTTACCAACTTTATGGCATAAAGGGAAAGTCGCTGGCGGCTGATGTTGTCCATCTGCCGTGCCCGACTCGTCACTATAAGATTCACGAAGCCACTGTTGTCGAAGAGTTTAGAGGCTACTTGAGATGCCTTGTCAGACAAAAAAAGAAGCGGATCCATTTAATGGTGAATTTGCAAGATCCTACCTCGTGGCAAGAGCATAGCCGGTGTGCAACGTTGCGCCAACTGACAGAAGAAAACGAGGGCAAGGCGCTTGCGCTCTTGACGCTGCCGAAGCGGGGCGATTTTTACTACCAAGCTGATGACTATGCGCGGTTAAGCGATGCCACATCTTTTCTTCAAGTTGTTACCGAGCAGATAGAAGGTGAGATGGCATGTGGTTTTGGCTTTTCGGCGCTGATTAAGAAAAAAGAGGTGAAGGCCTTTTGCGCTCGAGCTTTGCCGCTGATCCATCAATATTTTTTTGCGGGAAAAAAAAAACTGGTTCGTCAAGAAAGGCTCGATTTTATCGAGGTGTTTTATG
>CAYTIT010000259.1:0-1607 GCA_964437975.1 uncultured bacterium | reverse complement strand
ACCTCGACCATGTAGCGGGAAAAATTGAGCTCACCTTTGCCTCGGGCAACGAAACATTTATCCCGATTGGAACGAACACCGAAGAAAAAATCAGCGCCGGCGAAGTAGTTTATCGCGATGAACAGGGCATTTTATGTAGCAAATGGAACTACAGGCAAAGCGACAAAGCAAAACTGCGCAAAGAGACGACGCGCGCCGCACTTTTCATCGACGGCCTTGAGCACACCTCGCTGACCGAAATCGCCGCTGCCATGCACCACCTTGCTGAGCACATTCACGCCCACTGTGGGGGCAGTGCGACGCTCTATTTACTCGATGCTGAGGTCTCGACAGTTGGCAACCAAGCCCTGCTAACCCACCGCCTCGACCACGCCACCACGGTCGCCAAGCCACTGTACCATCAACAAGACGCCTTCCAAACGCGCAAAACAAAACTCGATGAAATACGTGCCCTTGGTATTGATCCCTACCCCCACCGTTTTGATGGCGCGGTAAGCGCACAAGTTATCACCGATCAATACGACGGCCACGCTGTTGGCACAAGCGAAGAAGCTGCTGCCCATACAACACCAGCCGTGTGCCTTGCCGGGCGACTCGTCCTTTTTCGCGCAATGGGGAAAAATGCCTTTGCCCAAATCCAAGATGAATCGGGGCGGCTGCAACTGATGTTTAGCCGAGACACAACCCGCGTCACCCATCTCACACCAGACACGCTTGCCCCGTTAAAATTTATCGAAAAAAAACTCGACCTTGGCGATCTTATCGGTGTCAAAGGCCACCTTTTTCGGACCCAAAAAGGAGAATTAACCCTTTGCGTCGATGAAGTCACCTTGCTCGCTAAAGCGCTACTACCCCTCCCCGATAAACACAGCGGTCTGACCGATAAAGGAACGCGGTACCGCAAGCGCTGGCTCGATTTGATCACCCACCACGATGTCGCCAAGCAATTGAAGCAGCGGAGCGGCATGGTATCTTTTATCCGCCGCTATTTTGAGCGCTTTGACTTCACCGAAGTTGAAACCCCTGTTTTACAAAACATCTATGGAGGCGCCCAAGCGCGCCCCTTCACAACGCAACTTAACGCCCTTAACCAAAAAATGTACTTGCGCATTGCCCTTGAGATCCCCCTCAAAAAACTCATGATTGGCGGAATGTCGCGCATTTTTGAGATTGGAAAAGTCTTTCGCAATGAAGGGATAGACCGAACCCACAACCCCGAATTTACGATGCTCGAGGCCTACGCTGCCTACTGGGATTACAACGACGTAATGACCTTTGTCGAAAACCTGTTTGCCGACCTTGCCATCCAACTGTATGGAACAACAGAGATTGGGTTGAGAAAAGACAAAGAGGGGCGCGCGCATCTGATTGACCTCAAGCCGCCGTGGATACGGATGACGATGAAAGAAGCGATCCGCACCTATGGTCACATTGATCCTGACACCCTCTCACCAGAAGAAATGCGGCGCAAGCTCTCCGAAGAAAGTGCGATTGAAAAAGACGCGCTTGCGCAAGCGCCACGTGGCAAACTGATTGCCTATCTCTTTGAAGAGTTTGCTGAAAGCCATCTCATTGCGCCCCACCATATTATCGATCACCCCATTGAA
>CAYTIT010000258.1:0-1631 GCA_964437975.1 uncultured bacterium | reverse complement strand
TTCATTTGTGAGATACGAAACGGTTTCCAATCCGGGAATGGGAGGTGCAAAGGGGTGGGAACCCGTTGCGATGACGATTTTTTTCCCGACGACGTGGCGCTGCTCATCGCCGATCAGGAGAGTGTGAGGGTCGACAAAGCGAGCTGCTCCTAAAGCTGTCGTCATGCCGAGTTTTTCCAGGACTTCGGGCTCTTCGTGTGCGCGCACCTTTTCAACGATAAGGCGGACGCGGTCGAGGGCGCCAGCTGTATCTAATGTCACTTTGGATGTTTTGATTCCAAGAGTTGGCGCTGAACGGATGGCATGCGCGCATTTACTGGAAGCAATCAGCGATTTACTTGGAATGCAGCCAAAGTTGGTGCAATCGCCACCAAAGCGGTCTTTTTCGGCAAGGAAGACGCGTTTGCCCGCTTTAGCGGCGCCGACTGCAACGGTCAACCCGCCTGCTCCAGCACCAATCACAATGAGGTCGTAGGGTTTTTCTTGTGTCATAGTTGTGTATATAGAGAAATAACATTGAAAAGTAAATCTTTATTTGGTAGTTGGGTGGAGTTATATCGATCGCGACAAAATAGGGAGCGAAATGGGCGCCGAAAAAAAACGACTCGAAGAAGATAAAAAACGGACGCACTATTGGAAGAAATGGGGGCCGTACCTCGCAGAAAGGCAGTGGGGGACGGTGCGCGAAGATTACAGTCAGGAGGGCGATGTCTGGGCCTCTTTTTCGTTTGATGATGCCCGTATGCGCGCTTACCGGTGGGGCGAAGATGGTATTGGCGGGTTGTGCGATTCTCACCAACGCCTTTGTTTTGCGCTGAGCTTTTGGAATGAAAAAGATCTTTTCTTAAAAGAGCGGATGTTTGGGCTCGCTAATCTAGAGGGAAACCACGGTGAAGATGTCAAAGAGTATTACTACTTTCTCGACAACATGCCGACTCACTCTTATATGAAATATCTCTATAAATATCCGCAAGCAGCTTACCCTTATAACGAACTTAAAAAGACGAATGCCAAACGCTCTCAGCTAGAGCCAGAATACGAGCTGGTCGATACGGGGATTTTTGATCACAACCGCTACTTTGATATCTTCATTGAATATGCCAAAGCAGCGCCAGAAGATATTTTTATCCGGATTACTGCGCACAATCGTGGCAACGAAGAAAGGCCCCTTCACGTCGTGCCGACACTGTGGGCGCGCAACATTTGGTTTGACCAAGCTGATCAGCGGCCTCAACTCAAAGAGGGGGTCCAAGAGGGTCAAAGGATTGACGTGAACCATCCTAGCCTCGGCACCTACGTCTTATATGGAGAAGAGGGAGCGGATCTCCTTTTTACCGAGAATGAAAGCAGCGCCTCTATTGGAGGGAAAGCCCGTTATGCGAAAGATGGCATCAACCGCTATGTTGTCGAAAGCAATAAGGAGGCAGTTAACCCCCGTCAAGAGGGCACAAAAGGGGCCTTTCATTACGCACTCGCTGTGCCAGCTCATGGAGAAAAGAAGATCGACTTGCGGTTGACAACGCGCGCACATGAGAAAAAACCTTTGGCTTCAGCAGATAAAGTTTTTAAAAAGCGACAAAAAGAAGCCGATGAGTTTTACGCAGCGCTTTTTTCCAAGCAAGAAAGTCAAG
>CAYTIT010000257.1:0-1637 GCA_964437975.1 uncultured bacterium | reverse complement strand
CTTCTCGATCACTTTGTATTTGAAGCGGTGAGTAGGGGCGTGGTCCGACAAGGCTTAAATCCCCCTTTAAAACGCAAAAAAACTGGGGAAGTTCATCGAGAGAGAGCTTGCGTAAACGCCGGCCAATCGGGGTGCAGCGCGGATCGCACTTGATTTTTTGATAGCGGTCCCACTCGGCTTTAAGCTCTGGGCGCTCGGCGAGAAGAGAAGCCAACTTTTTATCGGCATGGAGATGCATTGTCCGAAACTTATACACCGCAATTAACTTGCCATTGAGCCCAACCCTTGTATCTTTATACAACACAGGCCCTTTAGAATCGCACTTAATTGCCACCGCCAAGACGAAGAATAGGGGCGCTAAGACGATCAACGTACATAGGCTAAAGACGAGGTCAAAGGACCGTTTAAAGAAAAAGTAAAGGCGTGAAAAGTCCATGGTATCAACGAGTTTTGTTGCAACAAAAAAATTTATACTTTAAATGGGACTTTTTTTGCTCTGAAAATAGGCGTGGCGAAAGTGAACGATGCCAAGTGGTGAGATTTCGACCTCGTGAAGAGAGGGATTTTGTAAATAGGTCAACTGGTAATGATAAAGGGGAACGACGGGAAAGTCGTCGAAAATCAGCTTTTCCGCGTGTGCAAGCAGGCGCGCGCGCGCTTCAGTCGATGCACGATGTGAAGCATCGAGAAGTGTTTGAAACGTGCGTGAACGCCATCCAGAATAGTTCCGCTCAGGGTGGGCAGGATGAAGCCGTTCAAGAAAATTCATGGGGTCTGAGTACTGCGCGATCCACGATAAGAGCGCACATTGAAACGCGCGCGTGCGCATCAAACAGAAAAAGTCTTGAATCTGTAAAGAGCGCAAAAAAACGCGCACGCCGAGCACTTGTTCCCATTGACTTTGGATGGCTAAAGCGAGCTTCTGTTGGATTTCTGATTGAAAATAGTAACAAGTAATGGGGGGGAGCTCGCTTTTTTTAAGGCCTAGCTCAGCAAGGCCTACATCCAAATAGGCAAGCGCTTGTTGCTGCGTTTGTCGCGGAAGAAAAGGGTGTTGGCCTTTTTTGTGCAGGGGAGCGGGAATTAACCCTGTCGCAACTTCATCGAAAGCGCCTGTGATATGGTGAACGAGGGCAGGGCGGTCGATCGCGTAAGCAAAGGCTTTCCGTATATGGCGGTTCTGAAACGGGGGCTCGTCTGTGTTAAAAGCGCACAAATTCGTTCCAGCCATAGGGCTGAGTTGTACATCCGAGTCGGTTGTCAATGAAGAGAGCATCGAAAGAGGCAACGGCGAAATAAGGCCACCGCACCAGTCGATTTTTCGCTGAAAAAAAAGGTCAGCCGCTGTCATTTCTTGCGGCGTAATTCCAATCTCGACTTGGGGAAGACAGACCCGTTGGGCATCCCAAAAACAGGGGTTTTTTTCAAGATGGATCGCCGTTTGCTCTTTCCAGAGAGTGAGGCGAAAAGGGCCGTTAGAAACAAGGAGTGGGCAACGGTGCGCTCGGCCCCTTTGCTCAGGTTGATGAAAGGGAAAATAGGTCGAGTAACTTGTGAGTTTCAAAAAGTAGGGTGTTGGTTTTTCAAGTTCGACAATAAGGAGGTCATCCGCTACAGCAGTGACGCCGACGGCATCT
>CAYTIT010000256.1:0-1650 GCA_964437975.1 uncultured bacterium | reverse complement strand
CACACATTTTTTAAACAGATCCATTGCTCTCTCATGCCAAATGAGTATACTCTGTAGTTAGAGATAGAGGCAAATAGAGGAGTGGCCGAAATGAAAGCGCGGACAAAAATTATCTGTACAATGGGGCCAGCGGTCACTCATCCTGATACGATCGCCGCGTTGATTGACGCCGGCATGAGCGTCGCGAGGTTGAACATGAGCCATGGGACGCACAGCGATCATGAAAAGACGATTCAGATGCTCAAAAAGGTGCGCCGTGAAAAAAAAGCCCCCTTGGCGATCATGCTCGACACCAAAGGGCCCGAGATGCGTATCGGACAGCTCGATCAAGACAGTTTTCCTGTCACAGCCGAAATGCACCTTCGGATCGGTGAAAACCTTCCAGACGAAGACATTCCCGCCGTCCCACTCACGCCCCCTTCTGTCCTCAAAGACATTCCCGTCGGAGCGCAGGTCCTTTTTTGCGATGGCTACATCGCGTCGCGCGTTATCGCCAACGATGAGGGGGGCATTGTCGTTGAAATTGAAAATGATGGCGCGTTGCGGACGGGAAGCGGTGTCAACATTCCCCACGTCGAACTCGATCTTCCCGCTGTCACTGAGCGCGATATCGACGACATTTGCTTTGGGTGTAAGCAAGGGGTTGACCTTTTAGCTGCCTCGTTCATTCGCTCTGCTGAGCATGTTCTCGCCATTAAAGAGCTTCTCGCCAAGCAAAAGTCGTTTCACATCCTCGTCATTGCCAAAATTGAAAGTGCCCTCGGCGTCGCTAACTTCGAGGCGATTTTGCAAGCAGCTGATGGCATCATGGTCGCGCGCGGTGACCTTGGCGTTGAGTTGCCGTTGCCTGAGGTTCCCAAACTCCAAAAAATGATGATTGCCAAGTGCAACGAAGCTTTTAAGCCTGTCATTACAGCAACGCAAATGCTCGAATCGATGGTTAGCAGTCCTCGGCCGACGCGTGCCGAAGTCTCCGACGTTGCTAACGCTGTTTACGATGGAACAGACATGGTGATGTTGTCGGGTGAAACAGCTGTTGGCAGTTACCCTATTGAAGCGGTCTCTGTCATGCGCCAAAGTGCTCTTGCCGCGGAAAGAGACACCCATTACCGCGAAATTTTCTTGCGTGAAACAGCTTCTTACACTTTCCACTCTCTTTCGGTCTCAGTGGCACTTGCCGCTGTCAAGACAGCCTACAGTAGTTGTGGTAAGGGGTTGATCGCGCTAACAACGCGCGGCTTTACCGCGCGGATCATGGCGAGTTTTCGCCCTGCCATCCCGATTCTCGCCATCACGCCCGACGAAGCCTCTTTTCACCAGCTCGCCTTTGTTTGGGGTGTTGTTCCGTTGCTTGCCAAGGTCGCCAACCTCGAAGAGGGGGTCGCCCTTGGGAGTCGTTGGCTCCTTGCCAACGAGCGCGCAGACTACGGTGACATGATCGTCGTCACCTCTGGATCGCCTTTTGGGGTGACGGGGACCACCAATATGATGATCATTGACCACATTGGGGCAGTACGCGTGCGCGGCAAACCGGGCCGAGGCGCTCCTATCACGGCTCCTGTCACGTTGATTGTGAGTTTTGATCCCGCAGGTGACTATCCTGTTGCTGGTAAGCTCATTGTGATTCCCCACTGCGATGAACGGTACAAG
>CAYTIT010000255.1:0-1685 GCA_964437975.1 uncultured bacterium | reverse complement strand
ATCCCTCCTAGCGGCTTTGATTGAGATGAGCCGCACTGATTCAAGAGTATACGCGAATTGGGGCAAAAATAACAGCTTTGAAAGAGGGCGCGGGGATGAGCTTTCTTCACAACTAACTACATGTATAAGTAAGGATAAAATTAAAAATTTTAAAGTGAAGTGCGATCGGTGGCAGGAGTTTGTCGACAATGTGGTTTAAAGTAGCATCTTGAAGTGAGGATCGGTTAAAATCGTGGCTTGTGCCCCTATGGTATAGAAAAAATTGGAGAATTTTGATGAAATCTGTTGTTTCAAGTCGGCGCTCCAAAGAGGTCGTTCGCGCGGCAACTCAAGTGAGTGTTTATCTGGTTTTATACTCTCAGGATAACATCCTTTTTTCTTTGCGGCAAAATACTGGTTACTGTGATGGCTGTTATGGGCTTGTTTCTGGCCATGTCGAGCAAAATGAGTCTGCCTATGCGGCGATGATACGCGAGGCGCGCGAAGAGGCAGGGGTGATCATCCAAGAGCGCGATCTGCGCTTGGCTCACGTCTTGCACCGCAAAACGGGGCGACTCAACATCGATCTTTTTTTTACATGTCATCGGTTTGAAGGTGAAGTGGTCAACTGCGAACCAGACAAGTGTGGCGCTCTTTCTTTTTTTGAGGACCAGAACGACCCGACTCCTACCGTAGACTACGTTTTAGAAGCGCTCGATGCGATCAAGCGAGGAGAACTTTATGCTGAAAAAGGATGGGAGTGAGGGTTTATTGGCAGCGCGAGAGTTTTACTTTTTGCGTCATGGCCAAACCGATCAAAACACGTTAAAAGTTCCCTTTACTGAAGAAAGGGACATTGCCTTGAATGAGCATGGAAAAAAGCAAGCGCGCGCGTTGGCTTCCTCGCTCGCTTTGCTGCCGATTCACACGATTTGTTATAGCCCACTGCAGCGGGCAAAAGAGACGATGGATCTCGGCGCCGTCGAGTTAAAAGAGGTGCATCGGGTAGAAATCTCGGCGCTCAAAGAGTGCGCGCCTCATGTGTGGCCTGTGATGACCCAAGCGGAAGTGATGCCCCCGGCATCTGCTGCGGTCCAACATTTTTTTGATCAGGTCCTTTCTGGGGTGCGCGCAGCGCTCGCGCATCGCGGCCCAGTTCTTCTCGTTGCCCATGGGGGTGTCCACTGGGCGCTTTGTCAGCAGCTCGGGGTTTGTCCTGATCAGTATAATTGGAAAATGAGCAACGGTGCCGTTGCTCATTTTACTTACAGCCAAGGAGGGGTTTGGCAGGCGGAGACGATTATCAGGCCCTTTGCAAATTAAGAGAGAGATCTCTCTCTGGGTCCCAGAGTTCTTCTTCTTCCTCACTTACATTCATCGGGTTTTCAAAAGGGTCGTTATTGTCTTCGGGCACATCGTCTAAGGTGACATCGTCTTTAGTCAAAAAGTCTTCAGCGACGTTCTCGGTTTTGTGTTGTGTTGTATTCAGAAAGATGCGCGCAAGGATTCGGTCAACCAAGGTAGAGATGTTACTTTTCATAGCGGAAAAAACCGCTGCAAGCCAGGCAAAAGCCTTGGCTGTTACCGTTGTATGTACTCTATGTTCGATACTCGTTGTTGGAAGGACAGTAGTGCGGTGGTTGATCTCTTTTTGGTTGTTGAGGTTGAGGTCTAAGCTTGGCTGCTCGTCTTGGTTGTTGAGGTTG
>CAYTIT010000254.1:0-1728 GCA_964437975.1 uncultured bacterium | reverse complement strand
TCGCTTTTTCTTCCTCGTAAAGTAACACTCTAGCGCCTCCCACGTTCTTTCTGTAGTCGCTTAACTGTTTCTGCTTGATGCTTTTGCAATAGAGTTTTTTCTTTTAATTTTTGATGATCAAATGACCATGTGCCACAAGCAACATGGATTGGCTTTGTTGGATAAGTGAGAAAGCAACTCACTACCGAAAGCAGTCTTCGATCTCATCTTTTGTCTCCTAGTTTGATAGAATAAAACTCTTTGAAGCATCAGTGATCTTGTTGTGAAAACATATTGATCTCCCATGAGTGATAGAAAATCAACTCGTTTATCAAAAAATGACTTATGGGTCATTGTCAGTCTTTGAGGTGGAGGGTGGCGTGCTGCTCGGCAAACCTTTCTCTTCGTGGCCAATCTAAAAAAAATTGCTATCATCATGCCCATCAAAAAGGTGTTGCGCAAAGGGTTTTTGTTCCGGTTAAAGCCAAGCTCGCAAACGACGTAGGAGCTGGGCGGTTTCTTTGGGCTAAGGTGCTTGCACGGAATCTTTCCCACCTTGAAAACAAGCACAAGCTGCGGTGGTATCAGGAGATGAGCTTTTGGTTTGTTCTGTGGAAGAGGTCCAACGAAGAGGGCTTCAACAAAAAGCAGCCTCTAAATCAGGGGGAGAGCGATGCTCCTCCTTTTGCGCAGAGGCTTTGACCGGCTGGCTTTGTCAGCAAACGTCTTGCTCTGCATCAAGGGAAAAAAGAGGGGTTAAAAACTTCAATGGATTTTTGGGGTGGCTGGTAGCGCTGCGAGATCCGTTTCCCGTTGTTCAAACATCAGCTAGAGCAGGCGCAGTTTAGAGGGGTTTTTTGGTAAAATAGGAAACCCCTATAAGAACGGACTCTCAGGCTATTTTAGCGGTTTTTTTGACTAGCAACCTTCTAGAGCCTTGCTTGCCTCGTATTAGGGCGCTCTGCGCCAAGAGGCGAAGCCGATTTTTTTTTTAGCTTTTGAGAGAACAACCGTTTTTCTTGTCTAGGGCTTTGCTTTGAGGTTTTCCAGAGACACGCCTGTGATCTTTGAAACTGTTTGAGGGGAAATTTCTTCTTTCAAAAGATTATTTAATTCGATTATGGGCTTTTCTGCTTCTCGTAGGAGCTTTTGTTGTTTTTGTGTGAGCTTTTTTTCTTCTCGCATGAGCTTTTCTGCTTCTCGTAGGAACTTTTTTGCTTCTCGTACGAACTTTTTTGCTTCTCGTATGAGCTTTTCTTGTTTTTGTATGAGCTCGTTTTCTTCACAAACTTCACAAAGAGCTGCCCAACCAAGCGAAATTAGAATGATCGGGAGGAAGCTACAGGTGGAAATTAGGCTTTCTATTTTTTTTAGGTTTTGTCGGTCTATTTTTTTTATTGCTTTTGATTTATTGTCCAAACGGCGGCTTGGGGATTTAGGATCTTCAAACAAAGACTTTTTTTCGAGTTGCCCTAAGGGGCCTTCTTGTTGGCCTTCTTGTTCGTTGAAAAAAACAGTTGAAGCGTTGTTAGACTTGTTTGAAGTAATAATAGTTCCCATAATAAGTCACCTCTAAATATTAATTTAATGCAATGGATGATAAAAAAGAGTGATATAAAAATCAAGGGCAAACTTTTGTTCGAAGGCAATTTTAAAAAATAATTTTTTTTTAACTCTCCCTTTTCGTCTGAAGCTTATACCGATCGTGATTCAAAAAGCGGGAATGTTGCGCGTAGCCAGCGCACCAGA
>CAYTIT010000253.1:0-1735 GCA_964437975.1 uncultured bacterium | reverse complement strand
ACGCATGCTGAGCGCACCGCTTTTTGATGGCAGCGGCCTGCTTAAGGATGGTGCGGTCAGAAAGTTTTTTGCTATCTTTTACCCCCAGTTCTAAGAGAAAATCGATCTCTTTTTCTCCGGCGTGCAAAGCGCAAATTGTCAATGGGCCGAAGAGATCGCCTTTGCCAGCTTCATCTATTCCGATGCGAGGCGTTTTGTTGATCATGGCTGCGGGGTGAGAGTAGGTGAATGTTTTGAGAATTTCAGGTTCAAGGTAGTACGTGATAAAATCGCTTTTGTCTTTCCCTTGTACCATAAGTTTGCCTGATTGGTACAAGGTGCACGACACGCCTTTTTTTTTGGCCTGGAAGACCATGTAGGGCCCTTTGCCAAGGGTAAATCCCTGGCTTTCTAAATCTCGTTGGAGCCGGTCGGCGTGTTTTAGATCGATGGTTGTAACAAAGCAAGCTTGCGAAGACATAAAGCCTATAGTGGGAGTCTAAGGGTGACTCAAAATTCCTAAAAAGCGGGATGTCAGTAGGTTCTTGGGGTGGGTCTAGCATAGCAGCACGGCGAAAAAAACAGAAGACTTTGAGCAACCTTTGTTTCTACCGATTCTTGAATGAGGAGCGGTATAGAAGCTGATCTCCTTCAGGGGATTGAGAGTGTCACATAGGGGAAACGCGAAATGGGTCGCTATTTTTTTGCGATTTCCATAACTGCCATTTTTCGCGTTGCCGCCTACGCTCATCGTGCAGCGCCTTGTCGGAACCTGTCTCTAAGTCGCCTTGTTGCGCGCGTTGAAGTGGGATAAAAAAATGGGCTTTGAGCGTTAAACGAGGAGAACGCAAGGAGTGAAGTGTTTGGAGAGCTTCTTCAAGAAGGTCGCCATACGTAGAAAGATGCCATTGTGCGACCTTTTTAGCTGACAGCCGGTAGAGAAACAACAGCTCATAATATGTGCTAAGGTGCGCATCCTTTTTCAAGTACGAGAAATTAAACCATTGAGTATAACGCATCAGTGACAGGATGTGGCGAAGCGAAGGGTTGATGATGTGATGCAAGACGTGGTGGGCGATAACTTCTGCGCAAGAGTCGGGGTGGGTTTCTTTGAAAAGACGGTGAACAAGCCTAAATTTTAAATATAAGTCCGAAGGCCAAGGAGGGTTTTTTCGAAAGCGCGCTTTCTTTGTTGAGGCTCCAAAGGTCATTGCCTCAATATTTTTTAGCGCTAAAAAAAATTTTTCGGCTTCGTCATCCATCTTATCTTTACTGCTTTTTTGTTAGAACTTAACATAATACAGAATATTTCTTTATAAAAAACGAACAAAAATGAGAGATTGTCGGGCTGAATGGGTCGACCATCTGCTGGGTGATGCTGCGCCTCCTCATGGATAAATCCAAAGGGTTCTAAGAACAAACCGGCTGTCTCTCTAGAGCTCTCGGAATAGAAGTTTCCTTCTTCCCTACAACATCTATAGCCCAGGCAACGTTCATGTTTTCTTTAGCGTGCGACAGGCTCTGTTTCTGGTCAAAGCTGGCAAGCCTTGATCGCCCCAATCGCCTGCTTTGTTAGCTTCGACATCGCACGCTGTAGCAGCGGCTGCGCCGCCACCCAAGCCTTTTTGGCTTGGGAAATGTCGAGCTTATCTTTGTTTACATGACTCGCAAGATAGGCGCTGAATAAGTCCCTTTGGGCTAAAGCTCCACATGGACAATGATGCCATCTTTCCGCTAGCTTTTTTTTCTTTTTTCT
>CAYTIT010000252.1:0-1738 GCA_964437975.1 uncultured bacterium | reverse complement strand
GTTTCAAGAGGCTTTTTCCATAAGATGTGTCTATCCCCTGCTAAGACATTAGAAAAATACCTACTAAGCTCTTGTGCAGTCTTCGTCGTCGGGACGGGTCTTGCAGCAAGCGGGCTTTCCTATATCCCTGTCTTTTTATCTTTTGTTGCTTTTTCCGCGATTTTTGGCTCGAGTTTTGCAGTCGGCACAAACTATTATCGTGGCTGGGAAGAGGGAGTTAAACAACTCGAAGCTCGCCAGAAAAACCGCCTACCTAAATTAGTAAAAAAGTTGACAAACAAATTCTGTCGCAACAACAACCAACACGTGCAGCAAAAAAATATCCGCAAACAGCCTAGCAAGAACCCAGGTTTCAAGCGCGTCCTTGAATCGATAAAGGAATGGGAAGGGAAGGTTGCACCCAGTCGAAAGCCACAAAAAAGCCCCATCGAATCTAGTCAACAACGTCGCCAAATTGGCAACAAGAAAAAAGAAGCAGCGAAAGTGCACAACACGAAAGCAAGGCTAAGCAACAAGCTCAAGCAAGCGGGCATGTCACCAGAAACGATTAAAAAAATACCTTTAACATCTCTTGCCAAAATGATCGTACAGAAGAAAAACGCGGGCAAGACATTATCCCGTTGGACTCATTCATTCGGAAATAAGATAAAAAATCTTAAGGCGAAAATCCAGCAGCGGGAGCGGGTGTCCTAAACGCCCTTCACTACAGCTACGGCTGACTATAAGAGAGCCACGCCTTCTCCTTGAGGGCGTCTCTACCCCCTCGCTTACTTTAAGGGTCTACCGATCGTGATTCAAACATCGGGAGAGCGATGCAGCCGGATACGTGCTCATTGCACTTATTTTAGCATCTGTTTTAATAGTCAAAATAGATGTCTCAATAAAATTGGGATCCTCTTTTTACTTAGGTTCGGCTGAATTTTTTTTAAGCACGGGCCTTGTATATTTTACCGTTTTTACTTGAAGGAGAAAACTGCGATGGGGCAGGAAATTAAAAAAGCACCTGATGCGACGTTTAAACTTCGGTTCGATATTTGTACCCCTATCCGCTATCTCAGCGATCTTTGCGTCGCCGATGAAATTAAACAGCGGTTTAAAGGGGTGTGGACACGCTTTTACCGCCGCTCAGAACCTATTATTTCAAATTATCGCCAAGAACGGTTCGATGCCTTCTTCCGCCAATTGGAACGAGATGGCTCTGATGAGCGGTACTGCCGACGGGTCGAGATTCGCTTTATTAACCCCAAAGTAGGCTATGGTGTGTTTGCAAAAGAAAACATTCCCCCCTATTCAACTTTGAATCAGTACACAGGGATTCTTATGCTCGACAGCCAAATTCAAGAGCATCACGATAGTACGTTTTCCTTTACCGACTTGAAAAACTATTCGATCGATGCAATGACAGCCGGAAACTGGACCCGTTTTATCAATCACGGCGAGGATCATGGCCCGACAACGAACGCGATTGCTTGGGAAAGTTACCTTGAGGATCATGGCCCTAGGATTGTGTTAACAGCTGGCCCTGCTGGGATAAAACAAGGCGAGCAAATCCTCTATTCATATGGCGACAGTTACTGGGAAGAGAAAAAAAAGGCGTTGATCTTGTGATCGACGCAACCACCTTCTGTTATACCGATCGTCATTCAAGCAGCGGTAGAGCACAATCTCTCAACATTGATTGTCAATTTGTTAGCTAGTTTTTTTATCTAATATAAAAATTATTTAACTTAATCACTTT
>CAYTIT010000251.1:0-1745 GCA_964437975.1 uncultured bacterium | reverse complement strand
GTTTTCACACTTAAACCCCTTTCAGCTTTTTTACTTCTGACACCTTCGCCACCAACGCGCCTATTTTTTGAGCGCGCTCTTCGAGATTCAGACACTTCGGTCTTAATTCATGTCGAAAGCGAGCAAGAGTTCTTTGCCCATCTATCTCGCGTCTTAGCTCTTTGCCTCATTGTCGATGACACAACACCTGCGATCGACCTCCCCTCTTTGTGCGAAAAAGTCCGCCTTATGCCAGACCATCGCTATACTCCCCTGCTCGTGATCAGCAATCAACTAAAAAAAGGGTTTATGCGTCGAGCCCTGCAGGCTGGTGCAACAGATTTCCTTCGCCATCCCCTTGAAGAAGACGATTTTTTTGCCCGATTGGAAGTTGCAAAAAAAATTGCGCAAACGGAGGCAAAGGTATCTAACCTTCAGGCCCAATTTAAAGTCGTGAAATCGGAAGATGTCTCGCTTAAACCCCATACCATTTTAAGTCCAAACACCACTCACCTGATCCACAAAACACTTGAGAGCTCTTCCTCTACGACTTTACTCCTTGTCGACGTCGACCAGTTTAAAAAGTTACCTAAAGAAAAGCGCAAAGTGCTCGCTTCTCCACTCCTCAAGCACATTGAAGCGACGCTAAAAACCCTTCTTAGACCAAATGACCTCCTTTTTCACCAAGTTAACAGCCAGTTTCTCATGATTCTTCCCCATACGTCCTATGCATCTGGTGAGAAAATCGCCCTTGAGATGAAAGATTTTTTTTATAAGCATGCTTTTTCTATTGACTCTCAATTTTTATCCTTCACCCTTTCGATCGGGCTTGCTTTTTTTAAGCAAGAAAGCGAGGCAACGAAAAAAAAAGCGGCTTTTTGCCTCGACCACTTGCTTAGAGAGGCCCAAGCATGTTTAAATGAAGCTAAAAAATTGGGAAACACCTTGCTTTCAACCTATAAGGATGAGAATGGTTAACTTTTTTTTGGCAGCGCTTCTTGTAGCCAGCCCCTTTTTTTTGACAGCTGCACCTCCGAGCCACTCGTTGTCGGAAACGCAATACTTCCAACAAAAAAAATCGACACTGCAAAAAGCCCTCGCCAGCAAGCAAGCCGCTTCTATGCCGCAAGGACAGTCAAGCGACGTCATGATCATCTCAACTGAGATGCGAGCCAAAGATTTTCAAAAAGCGTTTGACTACCTCAAAGCGCGCGCTCCCGCTTCCAAGATCGGCGTCAAGCTCACCAACCAGTCGATGATTGCCGATATCGTCAAAATCGACGTGATGCCAGGAGGAACGCTGATTATTTTTACAACAAATACCGTGAAAGGGCTTAAATACCAAATTGTCAAAACAGAGCAAATCGATTCTATTGCCCACATCTAACCGCCCCCCCCTTCACCTTCTTCTATGCGCCCGTTATCCAGTCTTAGACCAGCTCCTTCTCGAAGAGACTTTGCTGCGCACAACGACGCACAACTGGTGTTTGATTAATCGAGGCTCTTCGCCAGCTATTGTCTTTGGCATTTCAGGACGTGTCAGCGACCACGTTGCTCCCCCTGCTCCGTTTCCCTTGATTCGCCGCTATAGCGGCGGTGGCACTGTCGTTGTCGACGAAGACACCTTATTTATTTCCTTTATCCTTCAAAAAACTGCCGGCCCCTCACCATGTTACCCAGAGCCTGTTTTGCGCTGGTCGGCCAACCTCTACTGTGAAGCCTTTGCCCTTCCTGGCTTCGCCCTGAAAGAAAACGATTATGTCATT
>CAYTIT010000250.1:0-1746 GCA_964437975.1 uncultured bacterium | reverse complement strand
TGTTAACGTTAAAATGCTTATATTTTTAAGTTTTTCTAAGCAAGGCGCCTTTGCTCTACCGGTTCGTGCGTCATGATCGCTCTGCCTCTCCCTCTTTTTGACCGACTGTATCGCCAATAAAACAACCTGGCGCGCTGGCGTCGGCAACATGTCCCCTTCTTGTCTCGCCCTTGGCATAACCCTTGATTTATCAAGGATTTATTTGCATGATAGGAATAAATGATGTGAAACGAGGTCTTGCAACCACCACTAACAGATGAGGGTTTGGATGAAAGAAGCACTCAATCAAGAGGAAACCGCTGTTTCTTGGCGACAATATGGAACGTACGACGATATTTTGTATCACAAGGACGAGGGCATTGCGAAAATTACGCTCAATCGCCCCCATGTCCACAATGCATTTCGCCCTAAGACAGTAGAGGAAATGCTGGCGGCTTTGCGCGATGCCCGCGCGGACCAGACAGTTGGCGTGATTATCTTAACAGGAGCTGGCAACAAGGCCTTTTGTTCTGGCGGCGATCAAAAAATTCGCGGCCAAGAAGGGTATGTAGATGAGGAAGGGCAAGAAACGCTCAATGTCCTTGATTTTCAGTTGGCGTTGCGTCAATGCCCAAAGCCCGTCGTTGCCATGGTGGCAGGGTATGCCATTGGAGGTGGCCATGTTCTTCATGTTGTGTGCGATTTAACCATCGCTGCCGACCACGCTATCTTTGGCCAGACCGGGCCAAAAGTGGGATCGTTTGACGGTGGATTTGGCGCGAGTTTTCTCGCGCGCCATGTTGGTCAAAAAAAAGCGCGCGAGATTTGGTATTTATGCCGTCAATATACAGCCCATGAGGCCCTTGAGATGGGCCTTGTCAACGCAGTTGTTCCCTACGAAGAGCTCGAAGCGACAACGGTCGCTTGGTGTCGCCGCATGCTCGCCCATTCTCCTTTAGCACTCCGCTGTCTTAAAGCAGCTTTTAATGCCGACTGTGATGGCCAAACCGGTCTACAACAGCTTGCAGGGACAACAACGCTACTTTACTATATGTCAGAAGAAGCGCGCGAAGGCCATCGCGCCTTTTTAGACAAGCGCCAACCAGATTTTTCCCCTTTTCCAAGACGGCCATGATGAAGCACGCTCTTTTTCTTTGGATCGAAGGGACGCGCCCTAAGACGTTGATTGCAACGCTCTCGCCTGTGTCGCTTGGAGCTGCGGTTGCTTGGAGCTGCGGGCACTTTTGCCTTGGGACTTTAGCTGTGACCCTTTGCTGCGCTCTCTTGATTCAAATCGGAACGAACCTCGCAAACGACTATTTGGATTTGATCAAAGGGGCCGACGGCATTGACCGCCAAGGACCGCGCCGTTTGGCACAGTCAGGGCTCGTCTCTGTTGTCGCTTTAAAACGCGCCACGTTGTTTTGTTTCGCGGCTGCGGCTTTGTTAGCACTCTATTTAACGTGGATTGGCGGGCCGATCATCGCCTTTCTCGCCCTGTTGAGTATCACCTGTGGGTTTCTCTATACCGGTGGCCCTTACCCTCTTGGTTATCTCGGTCTCGGCGATGGTGTCGTCTTCCTATTTTTTGGCCCTTTGGCAACAGCAGGAACCGCTTATCTTCAAACAGGAACGTGGTTGTTCACAGCCGCTCTTGCTGGAGTTGCTCCCGGACTACTGTCAACAGCGCTCTTAACAGCAAATAATTTGCGCGATGAAAAAAGCGATCGTCGCGCTGGAAAACAAACGATCCCCGTCCGCTTTGGT
>CAYTIT010000249.1:0-1751 GCA_964437975.1 uncultured bacterium | reverse complement strand
GTTAAGCAGTTGTTTAATCAAGCCGTGGATGCGCTAAGTGCAAAGGTTTCTGCTTTGGTCACCTACTTGTTTGCATCGAGAAAAGTCACTGTTCAAGAAAAGAAAAAAATGACCTGTTCGGTAAAAAAGCTTCCTTCTCCCCCTGTCATTGAAAAAGGGAAGTCGATGTGGCTACAGCAAGTAAAAATGACAAAAATTCTCGCAACAAAAAGCCAATATACTGGTAAAAAAGAGCGCGTCACCAGCTGCTGCGCAAATGCGATGGAATTTATCAGCATGCTTTACCAGCGACCTCTTTCCGAGCGATTGAAGTTTCATGCAGAAGATTTAAATAACACCATCGATGCGGGTTATCTCCGCCACCTAAAAGCTACCGGCCTATCAGCCCAAGGAGTTCAAGAAATTAAAAAATCCATAGAAAATCAATATCGAAGAACTCAACCTAAGTGGACAGAACAACAGATTAAGGAGGCTGCTAAGAAAGGTTTTTGTTCTCTTGAGCGTGACCTCGGCTTGGAGGGGCAACGTTTCTCGCCGACCGATCTCGATCAAACCTTTACCACATTTGAAACAACTAAAAATAAAAAAGTGCCCTCTTTTGGAAATACAGCGCTTTCTTCAGACAAAGAAAAAAGAATCGACCATTTTAAAATGGTTTTTAAAGACTTGGAAAAGCACTTAGACACTTCTGGCGGCGTGATTGGCTCAACCGTCACATGTAACAACCAAACCTATGCTCTTTTCATTGCAAGAGATGAAAATGGAGTTAAGCAGTATGGCGTTTTTGATTCACATGGAACCAAAGAAGCAGCAGCCTTTGCTGGTTACTCGCCTAACCTGGACGTAGTGGCAAAAAAATGCGAAGTGCTGGCCGGCTACCAAGAAGAGCATCAACTCGACAAGGAAGTCATCGCCGATCTAGAAAACTTAGCGAAGAAGGAAGGTTTAACCGATCGAACCGAGATTGACGCCTTTGTTAAAAAAAATGCGCGCGCACTCAGTGCTCTTCCTGAAGACGCTAACCAAGTCAGCTACCACTACTTGTTTCCACTAAGTTCGCAGGCTGCGCGCCATTAACTCTTTTCAGGACACATCGCCTTGCTCAGGCATGATCTCGCGCAGCAAATACTTGCTAGTTGAGCGGTTCGAAGTAAGCTTGTTTAAAATCGATGTCGTGACAACGCGAAAACGTCACCCCTTTTAAACGGGGTGATTTCAGATAAGCCATCCGGTTAAAGTAGAGTGGAATGACAGGTGCTGCTTCAATTAACATCTTTTCTACTTTAAGCAACTCTTTTCCTCTTTTGCCTTGATCAGAGGCCCAATTAGCGGCAACAAGGGCTTGGCAATAGGCGTCATTTTCCCAGCGACTGACATTCACCGCCACCGCTTTATCGCCGAAAGCGCTTAAAACATGCATCGGATCATCGTACCAAAAAATCCACCGCATTTCAGCAAGCTCGTACCGTCCCTGGAGGACTTTGCTCACATGACTTGTCCAATCACTGCTCTCTAATTTGACCTTCCATCCGAGTACATCTTGCCACTGTTGCTGCACCGCTTGCATCAACCGCGTTGCCCAAGGGCTAGCGCGGTGACTGATCACCAAAGGCGAAAGTTCTGATCGACCGATGCTCAAATCGGCGAGTGCTTCTTCAAATAAAGCTCTTGCTCGATCTTGTCTTTGTTCGACTGGTCCAAAGAAAAGATCTTCCTAGTCGAGTGGGAAAAGGCGCATCGTCGGTATGTCT
>CAYTIT010000248.1:0-1753 GCA_964437975.1 uncultured bacterium | reverse complement strand
CTCTCGACCATGATCGGTATTTTACTCGCCTCAGGCCTTTGTCTCGCGTTTCACCACTTGGGAATCATCGCCTCAGCTTGGCGCTTTCTTTTCTACTGCGGCGCCCTAACGGCTCTTTTTGGTCTTTTCCTACGCAAAAGAACCGAAGAGCCAAAAGAATTTCTGGCTAAGCTCCGTTCAACACCTGTATTTTCTTGGAGGCGCGAGGGGAAGCGCCACATAAAAACCCTTGTTGCCTTAACACTGGCTTCGGGGTTTTCGCACGTCACCTACGCTTTTGCGTTTATCTTTATGGCTGTTTACACTCCTCTGATGACCTCTCTTTCCCAGGCTGAAGCGCTCGCTTGGAATACCCCTTTGATGGTTGTTGACGCGCTCTTACTTCCCCTTTTTGGTTACCTCGCCATGAGGTGGGGCAAAGAAAAAGTCATGTTTTTTGGTGCTGGTGGGCTCGCTTTAATGGCTATTCCCGCATTTGCCCTTCTAAAAGGGGCCTCTCTTTCTACTGTGATTGCGCTGCGCCTGTGCATTGTCTTCTTTGGTGTCGCCTTCGCCGCCCCTTATTACGCCTTTGCTATCGAACAACTCCCCCCTTCTCGCCGCTTTACCCTCCTCTCTCTTTCCAATGCTCTTGCCTATTACCTCGGCAAGCCGACCACCGCCATCTGTCTTTGGTTTTACCAAAAGACACACCTAGCGACGGCGCCGGGGGTTTACCTTGCGGCAATGGCAACAGCAGCACTCTGGGCGCTATCAAAAAGCCCCATCTCCAAAAAAAAATTTAGAGGTGACGTCTCAATACCGAATCGTGTATACTTGCCTTCTCAACCCCCCGAGCCACTATGAATACAACGACCCGCCCTTCCATGGAAGACATCGTCGCCCTCTGCAAGAGGCGCGGCTTTATTTTTCAAAACTCTGAAATTTATGGTGGTCTTCAAGGGGTTTACGACTACGGCCCTTTAGGCGTAGAGCTAAAAAACCATCTAAAAGCCGCGTGGTGGCGCTCTGTCGTTTATGAGCGCGATGATGTCGAGGGGCTTGACGCTGCCATCCTAACTCACCGGTTAACCCTCACCTACTCAGGACACGAAGACACCTTCACCGACCCGATGGTCGATTGCAAAGTGTGCAAACGGCGCTTTCGGGCTGATCACCTTAAAGAGGGAAAATGTGAGCATTGCGGTAGCACCGACTTGACAGATCCGCGCCCTTTTAACCTGATGTTTCGCACCCACCTTGGCCCCATTGATGACAATAAAAATCTCGCCTATCTGCGCCCAGAAACGGCCCAAGGGATCTTTGTGAACTTTAAACACATGGTCAACGCAACTTCGCGCAAACTCCCTTTCGGCATCGCTCAAATCGGCAAGGCATTTCGCAATGAGGTGACGCCAAAGAACTTTTTATTCCGCGTCCGCGAGTTTGAGCAAATGGAGCTCGAATTTTTCGTCGAACCGGGCACGGATGAACAGTGGCACAATGAGTGGATTGCTTCGCGACTTGCTTGGTGGAAGGCTCAAGGACTCCAGGAAGCCAACCTCAAGCTTGCCCCACAAACAGGACAAGAGCTCGCCCACTATGCCAAAGCGACAACCGATATTCTTTACCGCTTCCCACATGGCTTTGAAGAGATTGAGGGAATTGCCAACCGGTCGGATTTCGATTTAGGGTCACATACCAAAGAGCAAGAAGCTTTTTCTCTTCGCGCTGCGGTTAAATCCAACCACGACTCAACGAGTCGCTTAAGTGC
>CAYTIT010000247.1:0-1756 GCA_964437975.1 uncultured bacterium | reverse complement strand
TGCTATAGCCAAAGATCCACGCGCTTTTCAGTACGCTGCCACCGAGTTGCGCGCCAACCCCACCTTTGTCCTTAATGCTATAGCCAAAGATCCACGGGCCCGCCAGTATGCTACCCCCAAAGCACGAGCAGCGCTGCAACAAGCCGCTACTCAGCAAACAGCCAAAGTGTCCTCGAAACAAGTATAGCAGCGGCAACATACTCTTCAGGAACTTTGCCCCAGCCAGCGCTCTAAATTTTTTTAAAGATGTTCCATCTTGACGATACGCGCAAGTAATGTTTCCACTGCTTCTCGCGGATCGAGCTGCTCATAAATGATGGCATGCACAACTTCGGTGATAGGAAGAGGAATGTCTAGTTTCTTTCCAAGTTGTTTTGCTGATACACACGTATAGGCCCCTTCGACGACCATGCCGACTCGATGTTTTGCCTCGTCAGGAGAGAGCCCTGCTGAGAGGAACTTCCCAAACAAGTAGTTTCGACTCGATGTCGAAAGACAAGTAGCGCACAAATCTCCCATTCCGGCGAGCCCGCTTAGCGTTTCAGGCGCACAGCCCATTGCTACGCCAAGCTTACGCATTTCATGAAGGCCTCGCGTCATCAGTGCAGCCTTTGCATTTTGTCCCATTCCCAAGCCATCTGAAATAGCGCACGCGATCGCAATGATATTTTTCATGGCCCCACCAAACGAGACCCCTTTCATATCTGCATTCGGGTAAACGCGAAAATAGGGCGTGGCAAAAACTTTAGCGATGCGCAACATCATCTTTTCATCATAAGCAGCACAGACAACAGAAGCGGGAAGTTTTTGCATCACCTCATCAGCTAAACTGGGCCCACTTAGACACCCAATCCGTTGTTTTGCCTCAGGACCTAAAACTTCGAGCGCTACTTCGGAAAGGAGCAGCCCTGAATCCTGTTCGATCCCCTTAGATGTAATGACAAGTTCGGGAAGCGGTTGTCCTGTCCCAACGACTTGATTGAGGACAGGGCGCAGCCCTTTTGAGGTGACAGATTCAACGACGAGTTCAACATCGGCTAGGGCCTCTTTTAAATCCGTTGTCATCCTAGGAAGTTGCGCCGCTGAATGGCTAGGGAGTTTGGGGTGTCGATCTCCGCGCTCCAAGAGTTTGGCGAGTGTCAAATTTCCGGTCCATATTTTGACATCATATCCCTTTTCAATAAGCAAGTAGGCAAGGCAAAATCCCCACGCTCCCGCTCCTAAACACGCTATTTTCATTTTAGCCTCTACCTTTCATAAAAAAAATTAACTATTTGCGCACCCTTGTTCGCGTGGTTGACTGATCGCCCTTCAAGATACTTCCAAACGCACTGGATCTATGCAGTTAATTATGCCATTAATGTTCCTTTTCCCCAAACTGTCAAACAAGGCTAAAAGTCAAAGGACAGAGTGCGTCGATTCCTATCACCTTGAGCAAACTCCGAAGAAACGCAGCCAAAATAGATAAAAAACATGACCCCCTTCATCCTATGAAGAGAAAGAGCTCCTTACGCCGATTGCAATCCAAGAAGCTACCTGTTGCCTTTGGTGGCCATTCATCTCCCTGTTGTGTTGACCAGCTCCTTCGCCAACAAACAACCTAGAGCGTCGTTGGCTGTGAAACCCCACTCTCGATGCTTGAATCATGCGTGATAGATCCGACATCATCTATTTAAATAGATTTAGATTTTTTTAGCTTTTTTCGAAATGAAGATAGAGCGACCTTAAATGAAGATAGATCTTTTTTATATGAAAT
>CAYTIT010000246.1:0-1867 GCA_964437975.1 uncultured bacterium | reverse complement strand
AGAAGAAGAAACAGGTTATCGCGTTGCTACTTTACGCAAAATTGCCGAGTATACCCCTATATCTCGCCTTGCAACCTATACGCACGTCTATGAATGTGCCATTGAGAGTGGTGTGCCCACTTTAAGTGACGAAACAGCCGCTATTGAGTTTTTTCCTTTAACCGCCTTGCCTCAACTCATCCCACCCCCTTATCCCGACTGGATTGCCGATGCCGCCCTTTTTTTACCCGCTGTTCTCCAAAAAAAGATGAAAGGGGTGACCTACATATCGCTCTTGAAACACGCTCTTGTTCACCCCTATCTCGTTGCGCGCTTTCTCTTTATTCGGGCGCGGCGCAAAAGAAAAAAGCCCTTGAAATGAGTAGGCGTATGTCTTTTTCGATTCAAAGCCGCCCCCTTTTTTGCCCAACAACGGTGCATTTTGGCGCGCACCTCTCAAGCCAGCTCGTCGCAGCGTGCGCGCAGTTGAGCCGCCAGCTCGTCATCATCAGCGATGCGACAGTGGCCACTTTGTATGGCGCGCCTTTGCAACGCTATCTCAAAGAAAATGGGCTTTTGACTCAACTGCTCACTTTCCCCCCAGGAGAGCCCTATAAAAACCGCGCGACAAAAGCGGCCCTTGAAGATGCCTTGCTGAGCGCTCATTATGGCCGCGATACAGGTCTCATCGCTTTAGGAGGCGGGGTCACAACTGATCTTGTCGGTTTCCTGGCTGCGACCTACATGCGCGGTCTTCCCTATCTCTCTATTCCGACGTCGTTCATGGCGATGGTCGACGCGAGTTTGGGTGGCAAAACAGGAGTGAATTCCCCTTGGGGGAAAAACCACCTCGGTGCCTTTTACCCCCCACGCGCTGTTTTTCTAGATTCCTCTTTTTTGACCTCGCTTTCCCCATTTGACTTCAGACAGGGCCTTGCAGAAGTGATTAAATATGCTTTGATCGAAGATGCGTCATTGTTTGATCGCCTCGCAACACACACCGCTGCGCTTAACCCAAAAGAGGGCGCGCTGTTGACCTATTTAATCCAAACAAGTTGCCATATCAAGAAAAAGATCGTCGAACAGGATATGACCGATCGCCATCGCCGCCATCTCCTCAATTTTGGTCATACAATAGGCCACGCTCTTGAACACGTCGATAGGTACCGCCTTGCCCATGGAGAAGCTGTCGCGATCGGGCTGCTCACTGAAAGTTGGCTGAGCACACAACTCGGAACACTTTCTTTCGAAGAGTTTGAGCGCATTGAACAGCTCCTTGTGCGCGTCGGATTTTCTTTCTCTCTTGCTTGTGTTCCAACTGTGCAAGCGCTCCGATGTGCACTTCAAAGCGATAAAAAAAGCGCGTGCAGCGCGCCTTGTTTTGTGACGCTCGAAGCTATCGGCGCCGCATCTTCTCACGACGGGCGTTATTGTACGCCCGTTCAAACGCCCCTCCTAGATGAGGCGCTACACTGGATGTTAGGAAAAATATCAACATACAAAAAGTGCTCTACCTATGCTTTGTCTGATTGAACCGAGTTCCTTAGCAGGCTGTTTGACAATCCCACCATCAAAATCGCAAACACTGCGCGCTCTTGTCTTTGCCTTGATGGGGACGGGAAAAACGGTGATTCACTCGCCATTGGAGGCTGAAGACACCACGGCAATGGTCGGGGCCCTACGCGCTCTTGGTGCCAGTGTCACCGTCACCGGCGACAAGATCACGGTAGAAGGTGTCAATAGAGCGCTCCAACCGCGGTGCCCTGTGACGATTGATGCGCGCAATTCAGGTCTTGTGTTGCGCCTTATTGGAGGGCTAGCGCCCCTGCTTTCATTGCAAACGACGATCACAGGCACACCTTCTCTTTGCTCACGACGCTCGATGGCT
>CAYTIT010000245.1:0-1881 GCA_964437975.1 uncultured bacterium | reverse complement strand
CCTCAATAATTCTACTTACATTTTTTCCTGTATCGTGGCTTTCGAAATTATGCACAAGCTTCAATGTTTCCTTTGCTAACCGTTTATATTTTTTATATGTGTTTTGATCAGTCTTGATGTTTTTTATTGCAATTCTGTTTTTATCTATAACTATAAATTTTGTGCAGTGAGCTGGATAATTAGAAATAATTTCAAACAACTCTGCACTAATAAATTTGAAGCGATCTCTATCTAACCACCCTTTCGCAAAATAGGCTTCCAAGCCAAACTCAAGAAGGCTCGGCCCTGCAATTAAAACTGTCATTTTCTTGTTTTTGAGTTTGTTTAAGCAGTTAATGCGGTAATACAAGGACGGGTGTCGAAAGAGCCCATTTGTGGTATTTCCCCCTCCGGAAGAAGGGCCACATGGCGCATAGATATCGAAGCGGAAAGCTCTTTTTAAAAACTTGTCTAAATTTTTTTTGGGTGCAGATAGGGATTCAAACAAATAGTACGCTTCATTGGTTTGTTTATTAAAATGTAACTTAGAGTAGTCCAAAAAACCAAAAAACCTAAGAAAAAATGCATTAATCTTTTCAATAGGAGCATTCATATGTTCTAGAACTTGAAAAGGTAGTGACTTTCCCGTGATGGAATTTTCATAATTATTAAGAATATCGCGCTCGAACATTAGAATCCTGAATTCGTTTAAAGTTTTAATTTCATACAAACTATTTCTTAGCTCTTCGGCGACACGATGAATTTTTTCTAAAAAATATGCGTCGTTTTTGTTCAAAAATATTATGTCCAACTTGTTGTAAGTAGCAATTTTCGCTAAATTTAAAGCTAAATTAATTGAATGATTTGTTGTGCTCATATGATGGCTCCGTTTGTTTACCGATTCTTGAATCGAGATCGGTGTAGAGTGGGTTTAATGCAAAATATCTAATTAGCAAGATGTTGCAAGGAATTTTCTAAGAAAATTTACCCTAGATAAAGATTTTTTTACCAGAGATTTTAGCTGCCGATCGCGATCCAAGAAGTGGGTTGTTATCTTTGCCATCAGCTTCATTTTTTTAGTGGTTCCTTCGCCGATAAACAATGGCCGCAAAGATCTAGGAAGAAGGGCGAACGCGTCGAGTTTCGATAAAAAATCCCTTTTTAATCGCTGCGGAGGATATGATGGAAGGGTTATAGCAAGGAAGGTGGCTAGATGGATCAAGTGGTAGGAGTTTTTGCGGGCAAAGGCGGTGTGGGGAAATCGACAGTTGCCGTGAATTTGGCGCTTTTATGGGCGAAACAGGGGAAACGGGTCGGTGTGCTCGATGCCGACATTTACGGACCTTCTGTCCAAAAAATGCTTGGCGAAGAAGAGCCGTTACGCGAAAAAGAGGGAAAAATAATTCCCGCGCGTGCAAAAAATATCGACTATGTGTCGGCGGCTTTTTTTCACACGCACGCGGCAGGCGCTGTTGTCCGGGCGCCTATTGCGAACCAGATGATCGCGCAGTTTTTAGGAGGTGTTGCCTGGGAAGGGCTCGACTACTTGATTGTCGATTTTCCACCTGGGACAGGCGATGTCCATATGACCCTTTTACAGCAGGTAAGATTAACAGGGGCCCTTGCCGTCACAACGCCACAAGCAGTTGCGGTTCTCGATGTGGAAAAATCGATCCATATGATCACAGCTTTTGAAGTTCCGCTGCTCGGTATTGTCGAAAATATGAGTTGTTTTGTCACTCAAACAGGTGATAGAGTCTCTATTTTTGGCGAAGGGGGAGGTGAGCGCTTGGCGCAGAGCTTAGGCGTTTCTTTACTAGGCAAAATTCCCCTCGATCCACTGATTTCTCAGTGTGGCGACTGCGGCACGTCGCTTTTTGAAACACAAGGTGTGGGCAGGCG
>CAYTIT010000244.1:0-1951 GCA_964437975.1 uncultured bacterium | reverse complement strand
ATATTTATGTTTTTTCCACTGAAAAAACATAAATCGCTCTAAAAAAAAGCATAAATAATTCTAAAACAAGTATTTATGCCAATCGTGATTCAAAAAAGCGGGAATTTTGCGCGTAGCCAGCGCCCTCTCTTTTTTAGTTGTAAAGCAGCAGATTTTGGGCTAGCGTTTCTGTCGGGTTATGGACTCGGAGGGTCCCTTTTTTCGACAGGTTGTCGAGTTGATTCGGTGTGATTGTAAGGAAAAAGTCCGGATTTGCCCGAGTTTCGTAGATGAGTAACCTCCGATAGTCTTGAACCTCGGTGACCCGAATATCTTTTCCGATTTCGCGGATAAATAAGTTGTTGCTTTGGCAATTCCAAGCATGGGTACAACGCCACAAATGGGGGCGCTTATCAGGTTGCTGGATCCCGCGGATAAAGCTCAGCAAAGCCAGTCCAAGACCTTCATTTTTTGCCTTTAAATTTTTTTCGGGCGTCAATTTGGTAGAAGTTTGGTCAAAAAAAGGGAAAAAATCCCCATCAGACGCGCCTTGTTCAAAGGCGAGCCATTTTCGAAAAGGGGTTGTTTGGCGTCGCTGAAGAACAAAAGGGGTGTCTGAGCTAAAGAACAACTTCGGCCCCATCGCGATTCCATAAGAGCCATAGCTCTGGATTTCAGGGTAACTGGAAGCAAAAACTCCTGATTGCCACTTTTTATTGGCCACATTGCACTCAACTGCAACACCTGTGACAGCCAATATCTTAAAATCTTTTAGGTTTTTGGTCATATGATAAAATTCTGGGATGAAGACCTGCGGGTCATCCCATTTTTGCAGCTGTTGCAGCTGTTGCAGCTTCCTTTTGGTAAATGCCTGAAGTTGGTGCGCGGCTGTTAATTGGTGATTAAAAAGGTGAGCGTCCATACGATTCTTTGTTAAAGTCAAGAGCTTGCCTTGGGCAGTTTTCTTGGCGATTAAGTAGTACCATACCAAATAGTCAGTAGTGCATAGCCAAAGAGGTGATTTGGTTAGCGAGTTTGTGACATAATAGAAAATAAACGAATGGAATGTGTTCCTTGCATCTTGAAAGACAACCCCTTTTCTTTGGGATAACACACTAACAAGTGTATTGATTTTTCTGATATGTTGGTTTTTTTCACTTAAAAGAGTCGACCGGTTTGGATTGATATAGTCTTTATTAACATTTCCAGTGTTGATGTCTTTGTCTAATTTGGCAATTTGACAATATGTATTTTTAATATCGTATTTGATGATGTTGTCAAAATGTGCTGATATTTCTTTTATGGTGGTTAGTGGGATTTTATTGGCTTCGTACAGTTTGAAAAGAAGGAGTTTACCAAACTGAAGATGTTCAATCGTGGGGTTTTTTTTATAGTGTGTTCCAAGATGGCGCACAATCATTTCACTCAGGGCGTTGCAGTCGATGTTGTCATCTAGATTGAGCGGGTTTTGATAAAAAGCGACGTTTGCTCAGAGGTTAAGTAGTAAGAAGCTTCCTGGGTAAGATAGGGGCGCATTTTTTTATCTTCGCAGGCGGTGATCCAGGAATGGGAAGAGTGTTGTAAATATTGAATGTATTCATTGGCAACAAGGTAGTCATCTTTAAGGCCGAGTTCCTTGGTCAGATGATTTTTGCGTAGTGGAATAGTGGTCACTTCAACGAGAGAAGAAGCTTCAACCGTCATGCGCTTAGGTAGGGAAACTATGGGAAGAGGAGGGGACTTGAGCAGAAAACAGGCGACAAGTGATTTAAAGCGGGCATAGAACCATGAGGGAAAGGTGTTGAGTGAAAGGCGCCCAATTAAAGAAGCCCCCTCCATGCGGGAAATGAAAAGAGCTGCGCTTGCGAGCAATGTCACTGCTGAGCCTTGTGTTAAAACCCTCGGCGTAAGCCATTGGTGAAAAAAGGTGGTAATAGAAGAAGAAATAGGTAAATTTTTCATCATCCTCCTA
>CAYTIT010000243.1:0-1978 GCA_964437975.1 uncultured bacterium | reverse complement strand
CATACATATCACGTCAAAGCGCGAGACTTTTGTTAAAAGATCTGTATCGTCGAGGATCGCGTAGACAAAATGGAGGTATTCCGCGATCTCGCGTTTGGGATCGATCCAATATGCCTTGTCCGCCGCTTGGAGGTTTTTTTTCCTTTGGAGGAGGCGTTGATAGATCCGGATCGCCTGAGGAGTTGTGAGAGTGCGCTGCGCTCGTTGGAGCTCTTTTTCGATGGTTTTGGCGCTTAAAGCGCCGCAGCTGTAGTGGTCATTGACCTTGAAGGCAAGAGAGGCGACAAGCGAGCTGGCTGCTTGTGCGTCGGCGATAAAAGCTGTTGGAGGAAGCGAAGTAAGAAGTGAACTTTTATGGTGGTCGACAACACTGATGACTTCGAGGTACGAGGGAATTTTCATTTCTTCTCTGTTGCAAAAGTCACGCAATGTCACAGTGCCGAGCGTGGCTGGTTTTAGGTCGACAGCGTGGATCACTCCCAAGGGGAACCGTTTACCGCACGCATCGGTAGCGGTTACTGTTAGATAAGAGTAAGAGCCAATTTTTGCACGGACCTCTTCAATTTCGGTGCGGTAACTGAGCGACTGAGGAGCAAACCCAAAAACGTCTGTTTTAATTTTAAATGCGACGTCGAGTCGGTCGACGTAAGAGCGGATTGTCGCAAAGGCTTGTGCGAGGGTTTTCACGAGAATTTCAAGCTGGTTAAAGATAAGGGGGCGGTCTTTTGTGAGTCTTCCTTCCTGATCGAAAAGCTCGGAGTTAACAAGAGACTTTAGCCAAGACAAAATTTCCGAGAAACGCGTGGCAGCGACCTTTTCCATTGCGAGAGAAAATTCCTCGAAAGTCGCGGCTACTCCTTTTTTGACATCTAGGACCTTAACAAGATAGTCGTGCATAAAGCGGAGCTGTTTTGGCGGCAATTCTTGTGCTGGCAAGCAAGATTGGATCGTTGTGTGGAGAATCGTTTGAATGGTCGTTGAGATTTCATTGACAGTAGGGTGTTTTTGGGCGAAGCGAGAAATGAGTTGAATATGGCAGTTGGACTCGAGCCACATCAAGCAGTTGTTGAGCGCCATGACAATTTGGCGCACGCCTTCGACATCCATGGTGCGCCAGTCGCCGAGGTAGTAGCCGTTTGGATCGATCAAGACAACAGCTGAGCGTTGCCGTTCGTGATCAAAGCTAAGAGCCGGCTCGTCGGGCGTCTTTTTGGCCATTCCCGCTTGTGTCATTAAGTCGAGGCTCGTCAACGTGAGCGAGAGGCGCTTTTTAGCGAGAATATCAAAGACGTTGCTGCCAAAAAGGTCGTGAAACAACAGGCGAATCTCAACTTGGCTCGTCGGCGGCCCACCTGGAACGTTCCATACGTGAAGGCCATCGCCGACTTGAGCGGCAAAGGCATCGAGCCATCCCCAAAACGAGGTGACGACGGTATCGAGATCAGGTGAGCTGTGGGCTGTCACAAAATGGGTGCCAAAGTACCGCCTTCCCATGCCGATTGGAAAATATGTTTGGTAGGCTGCGCGTGGAAGACATTTTCCGGCAATTTTTGCTCGGATGCGCGCGATCTCGGATTCAGTCAGACCAGAAAATTGATTGAGCCATAGTTCAAACGACGTCAACGTGTAATTTTGAAGCAGGTTTTCCTGGCGAACCCGGGCAATGTAATCCGTTACGGCTTTGAGTAAAAAGCCACTCTCTGCCTTGTCGATGAGAGCGATGAGGGCGCGATGGATGCAGTCGCTTTTTTCTTGGGGATGGGCGTCGGTAAAGGGTTTTTTTTTAAATCCAGCAAACAGCGTGTCTAGGTCATCGAATACATCGAGGTGAAGCTCAGCATCGCCTAGCAAAGGATCATTTTGAGGCGTTTTTGTCATGATGGCCTACTGTAAAGATAACGGATTGAGCAGGACTCGAACCTGCGACCGCCCGCTTAGAAGGCGGGTGCTCTATCCAGCTGAGCTATCAATCCCTAAA
>CAYTIT010000242.1:0-2006 GCA_964437975.1 uncultured bacterium | reverse complement strand
ATTTTTAAATTTTTTTTCATTATATTCCCAAAGAGAAAATAATTGAGTTATGGAAAAATTTGAAGTCGCCGACAAATCAAATAGAAACGTTGTCTATTCTTGTACATATCATGTTGTTTGGTGTCCTAAATACCGCCGGCGCGCCATAACACACCTCTTTTTGCCTTTTGATCGCACTAGCTTGCGTGCCTCTTATTTTGTCTCTTTTTGTCGTCAAAGAAACGTTGTGCCGCTCCTAACCCGGGATTTCTCCTAGTGCCCTATGAAAAATAACCTTATCACAAAAATATGGAACGCGCACACCGTCGAAAGTGGTCAAGATCTGCCGGATATTCTTTCCATCGACTTGCATCTGCTGCACGAAGTCACTTCCCCACAAGCTTTTGACATTTTACGGAAAAAAGGGCTCAAGGCTTACGCCCCACATCGAACGGTGGCGACTGTCGACCACAACGTCGCAACGACTCTCGATCGAGAGAAGTTTCCCTCTAAAAAAAGCAAACGGCAAATCATGGCACTGCGCAACAACTGCAAAGAGTTTGGCATCACCCTTTGGGATATGGGGAGCGGCAAGCAGGGCATTGTCCATATTGTAGGGCCAGAGCAAGGGCTCAGTCAGCCGGGGATGACCATTGCTTGCGGAGATAGTCACACCTCGACCCACGGAGCTTTCGGTGCCCTCGCATTTGGCATAGGAACAACTGAAATTAGCCATGTCCTTGCAACTGGCGCTCTTTTGCTCCCTAAATACCGAACGATGCGGGTCACTTTTAATGGAGAGCTCAAGGCGGGCGTTGGCGCAAAAGACATGATTCTTAGACTGATTCAAGCAATCGGTGTACACGGAGCTAATGGTTACTTGCTCGAATATGATGGTGCGCCAGTCAAAAAACTTTCGATGGAAGAGAGGATGACCCTTTGCAATATGAGTGTCGAATGCGGAGCGCGGTCAGGACTCATTTCGCCAGATGCTACCACCTATTCCTACCTAGAAAACCGACCTGGAGCGCCTAAGGGGGCAGCGTGGAACCAGGCGCTAGATTACTGGGATTCTCTTGTTAGCAATGACGCGTCTACGTACGATCGGATGCTAGATATTTCGCTTCATGCGCTTGCGCCTATGTTAACGTGGGGCACAACACCGAGCCAATCGATTGCTATTGATCAGGTGATTCCATCTCCTGAGTCGATGTTGCCAGCAGACGGGGATTTAGCGCGAAAAGCCCTTGCTTACATGCAACTTAATGCGGGTCAATCCCTCGAAGGTGTTCCCATCGACTATGTCTTTCTCGGTTCTTGCGCACATGCACGCTTTTCCGATTACCGAGAAGCGGCGCGCCTTCTCAAAGGGAGAAAAATTGCAAGGGGAGTCACTGTCTTAGTTGTTCCAGGAAGTGAAGCAGTACGCAGGCAACTGATCGAAGAAAAATTAGACCAGGTTTTCATCGACGCGGGTGCAGAGGTGCGCCAACCTGGATGCAGCATGTGCCTTGCACTGAATGGCGACACGTGTCCTCCAGGAAAAAGAGTGGCTAGTACAAGTAACCGTAACTTTATTGGGAGGCAGGGGCCCGGGGTGCTTTCTCACTTAATGAGCCCACTGATGGCGGCAGCGGCAGCGCTGACAGGAACCTTGACAGACGTGAGGAAATTGCTATGAGGTCGATTCGCTCTTCCATTATTCCGCTTCCTTATAGCGATCTCAATACTGACCTAATTTTCCCCACAAAACACCTTACAACGCTCAGTCAAAACAATCTCGGAGCTTTCCTTTTCTTAGGAATGCGCACAATGTATCCATCGTTTCCCCTCAACAAAAAAAAATACCGCCGCTCGTCTTTCCTTGTGACGCGGAGAAATTTCGGGTGCGGTAGTTCGCGCAACCATGCTGTTTGGGCAATGATCGACTGGGGGATTCGGGTTGTCATTGCCCCCAGCTTTTCTGATATCTTTTACAGCAACGCAGTGAAAAGCTTTCTCCTTCCCGTCCCTTTGGAGGCTGAAAT
>CAYTIT010000241.1:0-2021 GCA_964437975.1 uncultured bacterium | reverse complement strand
TCTTTTTGTCCTGCAATTGAAGAGCGGCTTGCTTTTTTAACAGGCGGTGAAAATGCGTTAAACTTTACGTGTATTGATCGCAAAGAAGGGGGCGGAATTGTGGAAACTGTGTGGAAGCAAGACCGCCCCATTGAGCTCGATGACCGCGATTTTGAAAACCTACTAGTAGCACTTGAGAAACAAACGGCGCCAGAAAAGCCGCAAATGGTAGTCAGTGCGCTCCATTTTAAGCGCCGCGAAGTTGAAGGAAAAGAGAGGTATGTACTAGAAATGGAAATCATTGAACGGCGCGGGCACACGCTTTAAGCGCCGTTTTAGGGGTTGCTCTCGGAAGTTGATTGGTTTGTCTTGGCACGTGCACATCGGGTCCCCCCTTTTTCAGAATTGTAAGAAATCAACTTGCTAGAGCAGCACTTAGGAGGCGTTAAATGGATAAAAAAAGTGATGATAGAGGAGTGCGCACGGCGTTATTGCGCAAGCATCCGCTCGTTTTGGTTGTCGTATGCAGTGGATTGCTCGTTGGGTGTTTTACTGAGCGCGCAGCACAAAGCGAAAAGTTGGCGCGCGTTCACCTTGTTGACCGCAATGGGCTGAAAGAGACAGTGAGTGTTCAGAACCGACTTGAGATGTATGCTAAAAATAATTTTTTGGATCCTCAACCCTATCGGCAAGTGGTTCGTACTTATGTCAGTCATGCCGATGGGAAAACACCGTCGAAAATCACAACTTACCATGAAAATGGTCAGGTTGCTGAATATATCGAATTGATCAATGGGCGCGCGTTCGGTGCTTATCGCGCTTGGCACCCCAATGGAGTCCAGAGTGTAGAGGCTTTTGTCATCGAAGGGATGGGGGCGCTCGATGATCTGGCAAAACCGAGCTGGGTGTTTGATGGGAAGAGTTGCGCGTGGGATCCCAAAGGGAATTTAGCTGCAGAGTTTTACTACGACAAGGGAAAGTTGGTGGGCAATGCCCTTTACTACTACCCAAGTGGTCAAATCAGTTCGATCTGCCCTTATCGAGATGGGGTGATTGAAGGAGAAGAGGTTCTTTATTCTAAAACAGGAGAGGTGCTTGGAAAAACGCATTATGTCCAAGGGGAAAAAGAGGGCCCCGCTTTTTTCAAAGGGGATGGCGACGTTCCCCCCTACTTTGAAACCTATCATGCCGGCAAACTTATCGAGGGCGAGTATATCGATTTTTCAGGTGAAAAGATTGCCCATATTCACCAAGGATGTGGGGTAAAAGCGATCTTTGCAGAAGGAGTTCTTGTCGAGAAACGAGAATACCGCACGGGGATAGAAGAAGGGACGATGCGCTATTTTGCTAAAGAGGGCTATGTCGTCAATACCGTTGAAGTGAAGGATGGGCTTAAGGAAGGGGAAGAGTGGGTCTACTATCCTCTTGAAAATAATCGAGGAGAAAGGCCAAAGCTCTATTTGCAATGGCACCAAGGAGCGATCCACGGTCTATCGCGGTCATGGTATCCCAACGGTAACCTTGAAAGCGAGCGCGAATTTTGCGATAACAAACGACATGGCATCTCTTCCGCTTGGTATTCTGATGGCACGTTGCGGTTAATCGAAACCTATGAAAACGACCTTCTTAAAGAAGGCTCCTATTACAGCAAGCTTGGAGAAAACATTGTTTCTACTGTTGAGAATGGCGCAGGTGCAGCAACCCTTTACGACAGTGAAGGGCGGTTTTTAAACAACGTCGAGTATGACGAGGGGCGCCCCCTCCCTTTGCAGTGAAAGACCAAATAAGCAAGCTCAGGGCAACAGCGCGCCGCCACTTTTTAATGGCAAGAAAAAAAGTGAGCTCTTTGCGTCGGCAAGAGGCCCTTTCCCCTTTTTCTTGGATTGTGTCTTATGCTAGTTGCGGAACTGAGCCTTCTCATGAATACCTCCAGGGGGAGGCTCAGCAACATGAAAGTTAAAACTTTTTATTTTTGAATTTTTTAAAAAAATATCATAATATCTTTCGGGTAAGGCCCACTCAAGTGGATTTTTTGCCTAGAA
>CAYTIT010000240.1:0-2045 GCA_964437975.1 uncultured bacterium | reverse complement strand
GAAGAGCGCGATGATATCTCTCCAGGGGGTTGTATTATAGAAACCGAAGCGGGTATCATCAATGCCAGTTTAGAAAGTCAGTGGCGCGCTTTAGAGGCCGCCTTTGAAGCGTTCATGAAAAAATAGAGACTTTCATCGCAAGGTAAGCGACTTTTTTGGTTTCCTATGACAATACATGCTTTTTTTTCCCGACTTCCCTTGCTTGTGACTCTAATGGGGTTTCTCGCATTGACAGGCACGTTAAACGCCCAAGAAGAAACCCCCGATAAAGCGACAGCTGAAATCCTTCCTGACCAAGCCACTCCTTCCGCTGAAGAGGGGGAAACCAAGCCCCCCAACGTTATCACGATGTTGACGGTGATCACCATCGTCTCGTTGCTCCCTTTTGCCGTCATCTTACTCACCTCATTTGTCAAAATTGTGATTGTCCTTTCGTTGCTTCGGAATGCCCTCGGCGTACAGCAAGCCCCCCCTAACCAGGCAATTAATGGGATCGCCCTATTGATGACGATCTACGTTATGTTTCCAACAGGGCTTGCGATGTACAACGGGGCAAAAAGCTATATCGACCAAGCGGCACCCTCCAAACTCTTTTCAGCTGACGCCGCCGGCTATATCGTCAACGTCGCAACGAAAACCAAAGAGCCTTTGCGCGATTTTCTCAAACGGAACATGTCCATTGACCACCAACGCAATTTTTACCGCCTGGCCGCTCGTAGCGTTCCTGCTCAATATCGCTCGAAATTGTCTAGTGATGACTTTATTATCATTGTCCCGGCCTATATCACCTCGCAAATAAAAGGGGCATTCGAAATTGGCGTTTTAATCTACCTTCCCTTCTTCGTCATTGACCTTGTGACTTCGAATATTCTCCTGGCGATGGGAATGATGATGCTGTCTCCGCTGACGATTGCCTTGCCACTTAAACTCCTCCTCATTGTGATGACCGATGGCTGGACGCTGATTATTCAAGGACTTGTCCAAACCTACAGACTTTAAAGAGTAGGGCGCGCGGTCAAAAGCGCTTGCACAACCCAGTAACAAAAAAAACGATGTACAGTTCAGAAATTTACCAGCTCTCCTATCAAGCTCTCTTGCTCATCTTGATCCTCTCTGGTCCGCCGATTTTGATCAGTATGGGGTTTGGGCTATTTGTCGCTATTTTTCAAGCCGCGACACAAATCCAAGAGCAAACACTTTCTTTCACCGTCAAACTCGTTGCTGTCATTATGACGTTGATGTTGATGGGAGGTTTTTTAAGTGCGCAAATTATGCAGTTTGCCACGACGATTTTTCAAAACTTTCCCAAGTGGAACAGCTAAATAGGTTCGGTGTGTGGGTTATATCGAGTTTCTCTCCAACATTCCCTCTCTTTCTTGGCAAGCCATCCTTCCCTTGTTCTCACTCACGCTACTACGCGTTGCCCCTATTGTCTCTATCGTTCCCTTTCTCGGAGGCAAAGTCACACCGATTCCCGCAAAAATGGGCCTTGCTATATGCCTTGCGCTCATTTTTTTCCCTATTGTTGTAACCCATGCGGCGCCAACCATGGGCTTTACAACGGCCTTCCTCGGCTATGCGGCAAAAGAGCTCTTAATTGGGTTTATTCTCGGATTTTTCGCCTCTATCCCCTTCTACATGGTGCAGACAAGCGGAATTTACATTGACTACTTGCGTGGAGCTTCTATGATGCAAGCGCAAGACCCTTCGATGCAAAACCAAGCCTCGCCAATCGGCATTCTCTACAACTACATTCTCATTGTCATTTTTTTCCAAACCAATGGCCCCATCTTGTTCTTCGACGCCGTTCTTCAATCTTACCGCATCGTTCCCCCTGACCACCTCATCAACCCCCTTTTTTTCCAGCCAGAGATCTCTTTTTGGGCCATGTCGCTTGACGTCCTCAACAACATCGTTACCGTTGGAATTCAACTCGCCGCCCCCGCTCTTGTGGCGATTTTGATGGCCGAAATGTTTCTCGGTATTGCCAACCGCCTTGCGCCTCAAGTTCAAATCGCCTTTCTCGGCATGTCGATTAAATCGCT
>CAYTIT010000239.1:0-2132 GCA_964437975.1 uncultured bacterium | reverse complement strand
CTAATCAAAAGTCGTTTTTTGCCAGGGATGTCAACCCCAATGACGCGAGGCATAATGCACAAATCCTTATGTTAAAATGGCTATAGGCCCTTTATGTTATCAAAATCAGCGTTAGAATTCAATCTATTTAAATACGGTGAGCGCCTCTTCCACGCTTAATAAATCCATCGTAGCGTTTCATCAGCAGGTGAGACTCGATCTGCTTTGCCGTATCGAGGATAACCCCGACGAGAATAAGCAGCGATGTGCCACCAAAAAAATAACTAATTGTCGGATCAACTCCTAAAATTTTTCCTGTCAACGTCGGTAAAATAGCAATGACAGCTAAAAAGACAGCTCCGGCAAGCGTAATGCGATTCATCGTTTTTTCTAAAAAATCTTGTGTCGGTCGACCTTGGCGGATACCGGGAATAAAGGCTCCATTCTTTTTCATATCAGAGGCGATTTGTTCTGGATGGAACTGTGTGGCCGTCCAAAAATAGGTGAAAAAAAGAATCAGAAGGACGAATAAAAAGGTGTAAACCCAGCTTCCTGGCGTTAAACTGTTGGCAAAAGAGTACAGCCACGACCCTTGACCGACAAAACGGGCAATTGTCGCGGGAAACATCAGTAGCGATGAAGCAAAAATGACGGGAATCACGCCGGCATAGTTAATTTTTAAAGGGATGTGCGAGCTGCCCGCCTGCGTTTCATGTCGCCCAACAATGCGCCTTGCATACTGCAGTGGAATTTTGCGCACTCCTTGAATCACGAGAATGGTGCCTACGACAATCAGGACAAAGACGATCGATAACACGACAAGAGATGAAAAGGTGAGTTGGCCAATTTCCTGAGAATCTAGATTGAGTTGACTGATGACTTTTCCAAGAGTTGACGGGAGAGAAGAGACAATACCGATCGCGATAATTAAACTGATGCCATTCCCGACTCCGCGCTCGGTAATCTGTTCACCGATCCACATCAAAAACAAGGTCCCCGTGGTCATCGTGACAGCGGTGACAAGGTAAAAAAGCCAGGGAAAACCAAAAATTTGCCTATTGAGCAGCTCGGAAACGACAATCCCCGGATGCGAGGCATTGAGCGAGAGGACATATTTCGCAAGAAACGAAGCTTGTAAAAACGATAGGGCTAAGGTCATCCAGCGGATCCCTTTTCCCATTTTACGCCGCCCTGCTTCGCCATTTTCGCGAATATCCCGTTGGAGCGAAGGGATCACAGCAACGAGAATTTGCATGATAATCGATGCAGAGATATAAGGCATCACTCCTAGAGCGATCACTGTCATTTGAGCAAAAGCTCCCCCAGAAAAGATATCGACCATCTGAAAAAGGTTTTGCCCGCCGCCAGCGATTTGACGAAAAACGGCTACCGCTTCGTCGCCGTTAATCCCTGGAACGGGAATATAGGCGCCTATCCGGCAAACTAACAACATTGCCAGCGTAAAAACAATCTTCTGCTTGAGATCTTCAACTGCAAAAACTCGTCTTAGCGTTTGGAGCATGACTTAGCACTAACCCGTTTAAATTCAATTTTTGCGGCTTCTAGTTTGAGGACGGCTTGCTTGGAAAAGGCCGTCGCTTCAACCACAACTTTCTTTGTTAGTTCGCCCTGACCCAAAATTTTTAAGCCATGGGCAAGTTGGCGCCGCGAAATCCCTTTTTTCAACAAAGTTGCTACATTCACTGTTTCCCCATCTTCAAAAAAAGCATCTACGCGGTCTAAATTCATCACGTAAAGAGGACGAGAAAACCGCGCTTGGGAAAAACCGCGCTTGGGAACGCGCTGAAATAAGGGTAAGCCTCCCCCTTCGTACGCACCGCGGTCTTTATATCCAGAGCGTGACTTATCTCCTTTATGCCCACGACAACAGGTTTTGCCCCGTTTAGATCCCGGCCCGCGCCCAACTCGTTTGCGCTTTTTATAAGCGCGATGTGTATTCTAGATCGGATAAACTCATTCTTTTTCCCCAGTTAGCGCTTCTAAGGTTTTATCTCTGTTTTTTAGTTCAGAAAGGGCTCTGACTGTTGCTTGTACCTGATTTAAAGGGTTGTTTGAACCCAGGCTTTTAGCGACGACATCTTTAACTCCCCCAAGCTCGAGAACCGCTCGGACTTGAGACCCTGCGATGACTC
>CAYTIT010000238.1:0-2136 GCA_964437975.1 uncultured bacterium | reverse complement strand
CTTATGATAACTAGATTTTCATGAACTGCCCGCCTGGCTTCAGGTCATCGCCCCCTCTATTTTGCTGTTGCATCTTTTTGAGCTCTTCTTCGCGCTCAGCACTGATATCGACTTTGATTCCCTGCATGATGTCAGTCGCTCTTTTTCGCCATTTTTCGACTGCTTCGACAAAAAGGGGCGCGAAACGGCGTAAAGCTTGAGGGTCTGTCCCTACACCCATTTCTAAGACACAATGCATCAAAATGAGCTCTTCTTTCGGAGCCACTCCAACTCCACCACCAGCCATCTGGCCACCTAACATCGACCCTTCAAGTAAGGCTTCATAAAGCGCTAACTTTGTTTTGTCATCTACAGGAAGCCCATCTAGTATCGGAGAGTACAGGTAAAGACGAGCTGAATGCGGTTCGTAAGTTAAGTGGAGCGAAAAAACATTATCGATCCCTAAAATACAGGTATTGTTCTCATCAAAACCCAGCCCTTCTAGATTGAGTTCCTTTCCAAATTCTTTTAAATTTTCTTCAGCGTTTTGCAGCGACATCGAAGTCTCCTCCTCAAAATTTTACGGCTCATCTAATTCACTCGGCCATATCAAGTTCGTTTTTTGTTTTTTTTTCACCCTCTTAGTCAGGTTACTTCCTCTCCTTACACCAGGGATATGGCAGCACCTGGTCATCAAGTGCAATTACATGACACCCTATATGGAAGATTTTTTCACGGTTGCATAAAAATAGCAACCAAAAAAGCCCTCGATGGGAAGTTTCTATTTTGCGCGCGTTGAGATCCTCACTTCCCACATATCCCGCGACGAGCTCTTTATACCGCTTATGATTCAAGAAGCGCAAGCGGTCTATTCCGATTCATTGAGTGCGATCGCTTTACACCAGCTGACTACCGACGGGAAAGTAGCGAGTTCAAGCACGTCTTGATAGGAAAACCAACCGATATCCTTAGCTTCTCTTGGCGCCAATGTCAGATGGCGCTCACCCTTAGACCGCGCCCGATAGATCAGATCGACATGCTCTCGCTCCCCTGGAATGATTGTGTTCAGCTGCACTCCGAGCGGGGGCATCATTACGCCTTCAATACGCGGTGTTTTGCCGATCAGTTCAACGTGCAATCCTGTTTCTTCATAACACTCGCGAATAGCCGCCTCTTTAGGGGTTTCATGAGGGTCAATTTTTCCCCCGGGAGGCACCCATTTGCCGAGCTTCCGGTGCAATAAGAGAACAAAGCGATTTTTATCATCCGTGACATACGTCGTCACACAGAAAATCCGTTTCAACAACATCTTACATCCTTCAACACAAGCTCTAAGAAAACAATCACCTCGTTTGCTTTGGCGTCCAATGATGTTTTGATTATCAGCAAAAAAGAAAAAATAAGCAACAAAATTACCCTGCAGAAGCGGTGGTCTACCAATCGCGATTCAAGAGTCGGGAATGTTGCCACAGCTAGCGCTCTATCTTTTTCACCAGCTACATCGCCGATAAACAAGATGGAACGCTAGCTGAAAGTTTATCCCCTTCAGGAGGTCGAGTCGATGACTTATGTCGGTTGCTTGTTCAGTCCAGCTTCCCACGTGCGCGGACGCGTTGCCGCGTAAACGGCGACAAACCATAAAACATACAAGCAAGCGACGAGGACAAGCCCTCCTTGAGAACGGCCAAAAAGGGGCGCCAAAGCGAGAATCATGAGAGAGGCAACGGCTTTAGATGAACGGTAGGCGAAAACGTCGATTAACGCGCGCCCTTTGAATTTTTCCTCTCGCGATAGGGGCACGTAGAGCATCTCTTTGAGCAAGTTAAATACCGAATAATCGATCGCTTTGACCGCGCCAAACGCCGCTGTCATAGCTAAAAATCCCGGCATCACCAAACACCCAAATACATTGAAAAGTAAGATTAAAGGGAGGATACACTGACTACGCCGCAACCCAACCATCCGAACGAGAACAAATCCTCCTACCCCCTGCAATAAAAAACCAGCGCCATTGACCCATAAAAAAAGTTTTCCTAAAAAAGCTGTCCGAAGATCTTGGTCGACAATCTGTTCTTTTAAAAGAAGTTTAAATTGATAGTCGAAAATATTTGTCGAAACTTGCATTAAAACGACAGCGCATAAAATCAGTTGCAAAAG
>CAYTIT010000237.1:0-2137 GCA_964437975.1 uncultured bacterium | reverse complement strand
TCTGCTCTACCAACTGAGCTATCTGGCCATAGGGAAGGTAACGAAGATAAGATAAAACGCTTTTCCGATTTAGCGCAAGGAGATTATTCAAGAGATGCGCGCCATGGCCAATGTCCCGATCGCGCCTCAAGAATCGATAGGGAATCAAGGAGTAACAAGCGGTTGAGCTTGCTTGATCCCAATCATATCTTTAATGATCATCACAGCTTCTTTAAGCTGCAAGTCATCCGCACCAGCATTTTGAGCGGGAAAAGCAAGCCACTCTTGCTCGCCTTGTTGGCGTTGCTTGCCCATCTTGAGAAAGAGCTGAAAGTTTGCGTCACTGCTGAGCCTTTTCTCACTGTTGGTTAATAGCTGCGGAAGCATGGCACGCCACTCACTTTCCCTCGGCCTAAGATAAGGCACCACAAGAGGGTTGAGCCTAGTGCGCACCCCCTGCTCTCTTACCCCTTTAAGCGCTTGAAAAATATCTCGGCTGAGTTGATCGCGGCTCAAAGGAAACGCGAGATAGCGCTCGCCAATCCGGTAGGGAAAATAGCGGGTCGGTACGACAAGGTCAGACTCGACACCCTCAATTTGAGGCGAGCGCCCTGAAGCCGTATAGTAGCGGCCAACAGTGACTTTAAAAAAAAATTTTGCCCTGGGATCGGTGATCGTTTGGTGCTGCATCGACCCTTTCCCATAAGAACGTTCATCCCCAACGATGAGCGCGACACCGTGGTCTTGAAGGGCTTGAGCGAAAATTTCAGCTGCAGAGGCCGATGCCTTTGACGTTAAAACGACAAGAGGTCCACCATACAGCCTTCTACCACTTAAGTTCAGCGCATAGTTCACCTCGTTGCGCGCATATTTGGAGACAACGATCACCCCACTTTGAATGAACATTTCACACGCTTTGACCGCTTGCTTTAAAAACCCCCCAGCATTTTCTCGCACATCAATGACTAAGCCGAGCAAATCCCCGTCTTTTTGCAGCGCTCGTATCGCCTCTTTCATATCTTTTTCAACGCAAACAGCTCCCCCATTATCATAAAAAGCGGGGAGGGAAATTTTTCCAATCACACCATTTCCAAACGGCTCTGCGCTGACACTCAACCGCTGATCGTGCATCGTAATTTTTTCCCTCATCAAAGAGATATGAGAAAGTGTTCCTTCCTTTGCTTTCAACCCCAAGGTCACAGTTGAACCCTCTGCCCCTGCAAGCTGTTTTAACACCTCTTTAAACGTCAAATGATCAATTTGTCGATAGTCAATAGCCACCAATATATCGCCAGCATGGATCTGTTGACTGCGCGCTGCCGACCCTCCGGAAATGACTTCTCTAATATGCACAGCATCAAAATCTTCTTGTACGATGATCCCTACACCGCAAAATTGTTTTTGCAATCCTATGCGAATGCGCGCTGCTTCATCTGGAGAGTAATAGCTTGAATGGGCATCTAAACTTTTCGCCAACGCTTTGAGCAGGTGAGAAGCCAAAAAGTGTTCTGCTAGCGGGGCGTGTTGTTGCATATACTCTGTTTCCATTTGCCGCTGCTTACTTTCATAGTAGTTGATGATTTTCTGCAGTGTGGTTGAATCGACCTCTGTTATTTCTCTGCGCTTAAGGGTCAATTGAATCGACCGAAGCATCCGCTTAGACAACAAACTTTCTAGCTCTTCTTCTGTAACAGCATAGCCGCTATCAATTTCAGCAAGAGGGAGCTGGCCAATCTCGCTCCCCCTTAAAACGAGCGCGTCTCCTACTGCTTTGCGTATTTTTCTGCTTCGCCAAATTGCCGCACAAAAGCGACTATGCATCGCAGCGTAAATATCAAATTTTCCTCGAGCGTAGTCGACGACGATCTGACGAGCTGTTGCATCGTCTAAAGCGAGAAATTTTTCAGCTTCCCCCTTAAGCAAATAAGCTTGGTGAAAGTCAAACTGCTCGACAAGAAGGCGGCAAGAGCGCTTGGCAAGAAGAGGTGAAAACGCCTTATGTTCAACGTGATAAGAAAACATCTCATCCATCGTCGAACGCACATCTTTCAATGATAAAAGCCTTTCAGCTGACACTCCACAAATTGAAGCAAGGCAACAGCTAAAAAAAATGAGCTTTTTAAACAGTACCTCGACCTCTAATCTAATTTTTTATCTA
>CAYTIT010000236.1:0-2137 GCA_964437975.1 uncultured bacterium | reverse complement strand
TATTTTAACGTATGAGCTCTTTCTTTTCTTGAAATTCCCTCTTGCGTTATCATGACCCGCATGAAAATCGCAGTCGCTTTATCAGGTGGGGTTGATTCCGCCGTTGCCGCCTATTTGCTTCAACAAGAAGGGCACGACGTTTTTGGCCTTTTTATGAAAAATTGGGAGGAAAAAGTCTCTCCTACTCAATGCCTTGCAGCTCAAGACTTTCGTGACGTCGTCGCCCTATGTCACCACCTCGGTATTCCCTACTATGCGGTCAATTTCTCGCAACTCTACTGGGATAAGGTCTTTGCTCAGTTTCTACGCGGGATCGAGCGCGGATTAACGCCTAATCCCGATATTCTTTGTAACCGCGAAATTAAGTTCGATGCCCTCCTCGCAACAGCGCGGCGACTCGGAGCCGACGACTTGGCAACAGGGCACTACTGCCGCCAAGAGAAAGGGCTGCTGTTAAAAGGAAAAGATCCTGCAAAAGACCAAAGCTATTTTTTGCATGCGATCGCCCCTGCTGCCCTTCTTCATGCTCGCTTTCCTTTGGGGAATTTGACAAAACAGGTCGTGCGCCAACTCGCTAAAAAAGCCAACCTCCCTGTTGCAGAGAAAAAAGAAAGCATGGGGATCTGCTTTATTGGCAAACGGAACTTTCGGTCGTTTCTCTCTCATTACGTTGCTGCGCAAGAAGGGCCGATTGAAACAGTCGACGGGCACGTCGTTGGCAGCCACGCAGGCGCCTTGTACTACACGATCGGCCAGCGCAAAGGGCTCGGCATCGGTGGCGAAGGGGCGCCCTATTTTGTCGTTGCGAAAGACCTTAAAAAAAATCTCCTTATTGTGGCGCAAGGTGCCGACCACCCAGCTCTTTTTGCGCCCTCTTTAGTCGCAACTGATGTGTCGTGGATCGGCCCCACTCCTACTTTTCCCTTTCGGTGCCGCGCTAAAATCCGTTACCGCCAAGATGACCAAGACTGCGTTCTCGCCCCTATGCCCGAGACAACCAAACTACGGGTCTTGTTTGATACCCCGCAACGAGCCATCACTCCAGGACAATCTGTCGTCTTTTATCGAGACGAGGTGTGCTTAGGCGGCGGCGTGATTATGCACGCTGACCATCAAGTTTAAGCGCTCTTGTTTGCGTGCAGTGTTTCATCTTAAACAAGAAGGAGAGGGCGGCAAAGGGACTATTTTCACTTCTTAGATCACGATCGGTATATATCTATCGACAAAAAAAAAAATGCGTTATAGGATGTTAATCTAATCGCTTGTGTTCCACCGATCGTGATTCAAGAAGCGAGAATGTTGCCAACGCCAGCGCTCTCTCTTTTTTATTGGCGAAGCAGCCGGTGGTGAAAAAAAAGGGATGAGAGCAAAGGCATCAACCCGACACTTGGATGATGATCAGTAGATAGTTACGCTAAGTATTTAACCGTGTCTTCTTACAAACAACACACAACCTTTAACCTCTTGATCGCCTTTCCCCTACTTCTTGCGGGGATTGCCTATTTTATCCATCCACATAAATACCTCTTATTTACGTTTGCTGGAAGCTTTGTCTATAGCACCCTCTTTATGAGTCCCGACCTTGACCTCGCTTATCAAATTCGTCCGCTTTCTTTGAGAGGTGTTTTGTCACTCCCATTTCGTTCGTATGCACGCTGCTTTCGTCACCGAGGGCTCTCCCATAGCTGGGTTTTTGGCTCTTTAACGCGGATTCTCTGGCTTTTCGCATGGTTTATCCTTATTTTCTTTCTGTGCTACCGCTCATTGCCTAAAACCCGCGTTCTTTTCTCAATCTATGACATTTACAAACCCTACCTTCTTTACGGCTTAGCAGGAATCTGTATTGCCGATTGGTGCCACCTTCTCCTCGATCAAAAAAAATAGGCGAGCTTTGACTTAAGTCATTGACCTGCAACCTGATTTTGCCTTCTAGCCCCTACAAGCATCCCCTTATCTATCGATGATGATTCAAGCATCGGTACAGAGCCTCCGCAGACATGCTTTATTCGGTCTAAGTCGTTGGGGCTCAATAAAAATCAAAAACTATATTAATTTTTATTAAATAAACTATTAATAATTAATGAATTATATTAAATTTTTAATAAAATTATATTAAAAAAATTGATGTGTGTTATTA
>CAYTIT010000235.1:0-2194 GCA_964437975.1 uncultured bacterium | reverse complement strand
GATGTCGAACTCTTTTGGCTTTGGTGGGCATAATTCGGTCGTTATCTTTGCCCCCTATCGCTAAGTATGGTTGAGCGTGAACACTCTTTTGGCATCATTCCCTTGCGCCTTGAAAATAGGGTTTGGCATGTTTTTATTGTGCAACATAGGTCAGGAGGCCATTGGGGATTTCCCAAAGGGCATCAAGAAGCGGGCGAGTCTCCTAAACAAAGTGCTGAGCGTGAGCTTGTTGAAGAAACAGGGCTACGCGTTGTCCGTTATCTTCCCCATCCCTACCTTGTCGAAACCTATTCTTATGACAATGCCCATCATGAGCGGATCGATAAACAGGTACAGCTTTTTTTAGCTGAGGTCACTTCGGCCGTGACATTGCAACGAGAAGAGCTGATCGATGGGAAATGGGTGCTTCTCAAAGATCTTTTTGACTATGCGCATTTTGATTCTCAACGCACGCTTTATCGCTCGCTATTTAACCTGTTGGGCCTAAAGTCTACCGCTTCTTAAATGACGTTCGGTAGAGCGCCTAGCGAAGTTTAAAAGGGTCGCGAATAGTGTCCCAACTTTGATTTGGCTCAAGTGTTTTTTTGCGCAGTGACTCGACGGCTTGTTTGATGTGCCGTTTTGAGTTGTTTTGGAAGGAGAGCTCAAGGCAGTCAAGTTGATGAAGGACTTTAGTTTTCAGTTGTTTGAGTTGGGGGCTAACGGGAGGCGCACTCTGGGGCTGTTTGGGAACTCCACCGCCGAGTTCTTTTTTACTGATTCGGAACAGTTTAAATGCAAAACAGCTTTTTTTTTCTTTCATATAAAAGCAACCTCACTTCTTATTTGTTTCGTTTTTTAAACCATGTTTAGAAACTCTTGTCTTAAAGTGGCTCAAGGGAGGTGTCACGTCGCGCTTTTTTTTAACCTCGCGGTGAAAAAAAGCGGAAACCTCTTTGACAAGGCCACTGATTTTTTTTTCACCGTTGTCGTCGATAGAAGGATCAGAAGGCGTATCGTTCATAAAGTCACCAGTTTCAAATAGTTTGCTCTATTTCCATTGCATTATCTCTATATAATTTGAATCTAGCATCATTAATTTATTTTTACAAACCTTTGATAAATCAAATATACCGATCATGGTTCAAAAATCAGGAAGGTTGCCCCAGCCACCGCTCTAGGGTTTTTGAGTAGCGAAGTAGCTGGTGAAAGGAGGGAAATGAGGGTAGACCGAGCGCGGCTTAAGCATTGGGTTTTTGCCTTGATAGCTCCTACAAATAGAGGTTGCTTTGCCAATAAAAAAGAGGGAGCGCTGGCGTTGGCAACACTCCCGACTCTTGAGTCGCAATTGGTAGAGCCCTCTTAATGATAGGAGGTAACATTGGAGGTAACAGAAGAAAACATGGATGATCGTGTTTTGGGTTGTTCTTGAACTGGTTCTTGAGCTGGTTCTTGAGCTGGTGGTTGAATGTTCTTAGATTCCCACGAATTATGACTGAACTTTTTCTGGAGCTTTTGAATGATTTGTTGGATTTTCCCTTGGTCCGTATCCTTGTAGTCTTTAATGTGCGCAATGGTGGCCTTGATTTCTGTGTCGGTTGCTCCAAGGGTAAAGCCTTTTTTTAGCAAGATATTGAGTTTGGCTTCTGCACTATCAATGATGTGATTACCTCCAAACAAGGGATCTAAAGCCTCTTTTATCAATTCAGGCTGATTTTTGTTTGTAACTTTATCGGCCAATTTTTCAATAATTTCTGTAGGTGTTTTTTTGTCTCTTAAGGCTATTTTTAACATAGAGGTATTATTTTCATCGTTCGTTTTTACTTTTGCATCATCGACTAAAGAAAGATATAGATTGTACTTCCCGCTGTTTGCAGCGCTGGTGGCTAGTTTGCGTGCTCCCTTAGCGCCGATAATTGTGTGGACGTCTTGAATGCTTCGATCCTGTCCTAATATCTCGACTGTGCCATTGTTAAAATTTTCCTCTATGTGTCGAACAAGGCTATCTTTGTTGTAGCCTTTTGATATTTGAAATATGCACTTATTAAATACATTAAGACATTTTTCTGAAAGTTTTATTTGGCTAGCAGACCCATTATTTTTTAAATAAAAAACCTGCCCTATAGAAATTTTTCCATTATAAACTAAGTTTTCAAATGTTTTTGGGCTAAAATAAGCAACTAGTCTTAGGTATAAGTTACTTAAAAACCCAACT
>CAYTIT010000234.1:0-2206 GCA_964437975.1 uncultured bacterium | reverse complement strand
ACTCCCTTGCCCTTATATCCATGGTCGACTTGCTGTCCGCCTCCCGGGGCAGGGGGAAAAAGAGCCGTCAACGGCCATTTGTGAAAAGTCAACATGTCCTTGCTTTAAACCAACCTGAAGCAGGCCACTCATGACCTTATTGAATACGCCATTCTGGCTCCACCGTTTCAACCAGTCATGGGCGGTTGATTTAGGGACAGATCTATCAAAATCTCTTGGAAGGTCGACCCACCGACATCCTCGCGTCAAAACAAAAAGTCATGAGCTTCAAACTGTACGAAGGTCGCTCCTAGGAACGCCTTGCTGCGGTGGAAGGTTAAGATCCATCAAGCTATGACTATACCGAACGTGATCCAAGCATCGGTTTTTTGCCTTTGCTAGCATCTCCATCTTGTTGACCGGCTGCATCGCCACTATCGCCTACGGATATAGCCTGCTTCGCCGATAAAACATCGCCGAGCGCTAGCTGCGGCACAACTTCCGACTCTTGAATCACGATCGGGATAAATTCCCCTTGTTCACCACTAAGTTATTGAAATGCTTTAGCCATTATTTCCTCCTGGTTAGACAAAAACTTGGAAGCCGAAATAATAACAAATAAAATATTTTATTATGCTAGCGATGCCCTCCGCAATGACAAGGACGTTGTTCTTGCTGCTGTAACTCAAAATTGGGAGGCCCTTCAATATGCCAGCGATGAGCTTCGCAATGACAAAGACGTTGTCTTAGCCGCTATGCACGAGTCATGGACAGAGTGGGCTTATCATACGGTTATCGTGCCCATGACATTTATTGCTTTTATTGATACAGGATTTCCCGATAGACGTTGGGAAGCTCTTCGCTATGCCGGCCAAGAAATTCGCAATGATAAAGATTTTATCTCATCTCTTATAAAAAAACGTTGGGAGATTCTTAGATATGCCAGCAAAAAGCTTCGCAATGACAAAGACTTTGTTCTTGCTGCTGTGAAGCAGGATTGGAGGGCTATTGAATATGTTGGCGATGAACTTTGCAAAGATCAAGATATTATCTTGGCTGCTGCAAGCCAGAATAAAGGCGCCCTTGCTCTACTCAAGCGTTGAGAAGCGGTTGACCAACGTCCCCCCACCTGGAGCAATTACACATGCAGCTTGTCGTCTGCACCCTTCTCGCCACGCAGCCTGTTCTTTGAAGTTCCTACCCTAGAAGCAGAAAAGAAAATTGTTTGTTACGACCTCTTCGCCCTCAAAAGAGGGGAAGAGGGAACTCTCTTTCTGGGGGCTCCGCCTCTTTGGGGCAACGCAAAAGGGGGTTCTTGTTCCCAGGGGAAATCTTCAGAGGGACATTCCTCGGGAAAAGCGCGCTCGGTCTATCTGCGCCGACCATCACTCACCCAAAAAGACCTAGTCTTCCAATAGTCGCGAACGTAGCCCCCGAAGCCGAGGGTCTCAGTGCTTTACGTTAGAATCTGCAATGAGCAAGCCACTCTTACGGACCAATGGAGAAGAAGAAGAATCTTCTTCTACAGGCGAAGTCGAGGGCGTTTCGATACATTTAGACTCTACTTTTTCACCATAAACTAAACGAGGAAGCGGAGACAACCTATTGATTTCCCTTCTGTTAGGCGGCGTCTCAACGAGTTTGGATACGTCAGTCGTTCTTGACTCAGAAGAGTCTGATAAACGGTTGTTTGGCTGACGACTCTTCCAACGCTCACATGCCGTTGAGACGACCACAAGGCCAACCCCAAGTGCCATTGCCTTCCCACCATAAGGCCGCCCTTGAAAAATCCAGCCCACCCAATCAGCGACCTTCAGCATCACCTGTTTTGCCACACCATAAAGACGCGCAACCACTTGAAGGTGATTTGCTGCCAGCCAAGACGGCGCTTCCCCAAAGCCACGCCACTGTGCGAGCTCGTTGACGGTTTCGGTGCGCGGATCAACAATGCAACGTGCCCCCCAATTCACCAAACCCAAACTTAAAAATCCCACTCCAGGTAACGCCCGTTTTAAATGTGTCATGATGTCCATCACTCTTCCTCTTTTCTAGCTAGTTGGCTTGCCTTCTTTGATAGGCCGCTCGCGCTTCAAGCGTCGGGAATTTTGCCACAGCCAGCGCACCAGATTTTTTATCGGCGAAGCAGCTGGTAAAAAAGAGGAGATCATGGCAAAGGCAACAACCCGATCCTTGAGTTGCGATCGGCCTATAAATTTTTGATAAAAAT
>CAYTIT010000233.1:0-2214 GCA_964437975.1 uncultured bacterium | reverse complement strand
TCAACCTCAGTCGACAGGGTGGCTATCTTGGATAGGAGAGAGATTGAGCTCTATATGCAAGGGAATCACCTCTCTTTTTTCGACTGGGGTGGCTTTAAAAGACAGAAAGATCGAAGTACAAGTGCCATCAATCAACGACGACCTAATTAATCAAAGCCCTGAACTGCAACAGTTTAAAAAATACTTTGACAACTACTGTAAAGATGTTGAAGGTAGCGTCAGCTTTGACGAAGCAGCTTATATGGCAAATGAAGGGCGGAAGCTACTTGCAAGTATCATGAAAGATCAAGCTGTTCGTCCTACAGATGAAGCCGATGCTCAAAAAAAGATCGCCCAGCTCACCTGGTTTATGGCCTATTGCGCAGTGAAGGACGATACCCAAGGGTTCACTTCGGGCACGTTTTGTTTGAAAAACGCTAAGGTGCTTAAGTATTTTAAAAAATACACCTACCGCAGAACTTCTTCTCATTATGCAGGCCGATCGTCTAAACACTACGGTATCGATGTTCCTCGAAAAAGTGGCTATGCGCTCCCTGTGAAGAAAAGCACCGTTCTTTTAGGTGAAATTGAGATGCCAGGTCAAGAAGAACCTGGGCTCTACGTGAAAATGGAAGATTGGGGATGTAAAAAGCTCATAGATTGTATGTTTCATATGAGAGACTATATTAGGGGGGGAAGTCCGAGCTTATTAAACCGCAAAGAGAGAGTTCCAGCAGGGTTGAAAAAAAGTTTCAAAGAATTAACAAAAGCGATTAAGAAGGATAAACTGCCAATTCATTATCAGGCAAAAGAGATTGAAAAATATGGGTTTGCTGGGATGAATTATGTGGCTTCTGTGGTTGAAAAAGTGCTTTCTAACATAACCAAGCCAGCCAAAAATGTTGATTTAAAACTAAAAGCTCTTAATACAGAAAATGTTGATTTAAAACTAAAAGCTCTTAATACAGAGTTAGACAAATTGCGTCATAGGTCAGACGGGGATATTCGCACAGGCGATGAGGTCTTTATCGACACAGACACGAACAAAATTCTTAACAGCGAAGGGTTGCGCCTGATGGAGATGAAGAATCGAAATCCTCATCTTTGGTGGGCAGAAGAAGATAAGAAACCTTGGGACTTTTCTTTGAACGACGAAGAAAGAGCGTAACGCGCGAAAAAAGAGACCTTTCTTTTGTGTCTACCGCCCCTACGTCAAGAAGGGGGGTTGGTTCCCTTTGCCATCATCCCCCCTTTTTCACCGGCTGCATCGCCACGATCTCCCGCGGATAGAGGCCGCTTCTTGCTTCACGATCGGTCGACAGGCTGCATCGCCTGTCGACCAAACACAACCCAAGAAACCATCTAAGCTGTTTGTTAAAAAAATCGTGCGTTTGCCGTCGAAAACAGATAGGATAGCAAAAACAAGAGCGTAGTAGAAACACCTTCTAAGAGGAGGTTGGCGTGAAGCGAAAACAACAAGGGGTGCGCGGTGCTATCAGCTATACCGTTGCCGCCCTTTTTCTGCTCTACGAAATGGCCTTGCAGGTTTCTCCTGGTGTCATGACACAAGATCTCATGCGAGATTTTGGGATCGGCGCCGGTCTTTTAGGCGTCATGGCAGCCGTCTATTTTTATAGCTATACGTTCATGCAGGTCCCTTCAGGCATGTGCTATGATCGGTTGAGCGTTCGACTGATTGTCACCGGTGCTGCAGCGCTCTGCACACTGGGAGCCTTTATTTTTGCCTTGGCATCAAATGGCTTGATCGCCGCGTTAGGGCGTTTTTGCATGGGATTTGGGTCTGCCTTTGCTTTCATTGGTGTCTTGACAGTTGCTGCGCACTGGTTCCCCTCTCACTTTGCCCTTTTAGTTGGTATAGCGCAGTTTCTCGCGGCGGCTGGGGCTTTAATTGGCGTGGCCCCTTTAGCCGCCCTTGTTCAACGTGCGAGTTGGCGCGAAGTCATTCTCGCCCTTGGTTGGTTAGGATTAGGCGTAACACTGCTGTCTTTTCTTTTGATTCGAGATTGTCCCTCTCGTTTTAAACGCGCTTCTTTGCCAGACCAAGAACTTGGAGTTCAGTGTCGAGAGGTTTTTCAAAAGTCTCAAAATTGGTGGGTCGCGCTCTATGCTTTTTGTAGTTGGGGGCCCATCGCCGTTTTTGCGTCTTTATTTGGCGTTCCCTTTTTAGTCGCCCATTATGCGATCTCGCCGACGCAAGCCGCAGCAGCGGTAAGT
>CAYTIT010000232.1:0-2226 GCA_964437975.1 uncultured bacterium | reverse complement strand
CTCTCTGCTGTTCAATATATTGTCGAACAACAGAAATAGAAGCCCCACCAACAGAACCGGAAAAATAGCTCCGACTCCAAAGACCCCCTTTTTTGGGGGATAGTTCACTAGTGCATAGTCAATAAAATTTTTACAATTAACATACAAAGATGTTTAATGGTTTCTTTTCACATAGAAATACACTACACGCCAAAACACGCCAGCTGGTTGAACATGGCTGAAATTGAAATTTCAGCTTTGACAAGAGAGTGTCTGGGGCGGAGGATCCCCTCTCAAGAAGTGTTACAGAGAGAAATAACGGCTTGTGTAAAAGGAAGAAATAAGAGAAACGCGACAGTATCTTGGGGATTTTTTAGCGAAGAGGCTCGTATCAAAATGAAGCATCTCTATGTGTAAAAATTTTATTGACTATGCACTAGCAAACGGACATGGTTTTTTTCTCCATTGAACTCTACAAGGTCAACCGAGAAATCATCACATGCCTTGACGAAGTACCTTTTCAAAGATTCGAGCAAATGAGAATGGAGCAAAAACACACAATGTCTTCCGCTTCTAATTCTCCATAAATATATTGATTGACAGGCAAATTAAATTTTTCTATCATATTGGTCATGAGGCAGGGGATATTTGTTCCGCCTAAGGCCAAATGCTGAAGTCAAAGCAAAGCTCGCAAACCATGCAGGAGCTGGGCGGTTTCTGTGGAACAAGCTACTTGCCCTTAATCTGTCTCGATTAGAAAGTAAACAAAACCTCATCTGCGGACATCAAACCAAAGAGAATCGCAAAGCCCAATCCCAATTTGCATGTACCACATATGGGCATAAGGCAAATGCAGACGACGCGGGAGCTTTAAATGTATTAGCCCGAGGGCATCGGGTGTTAGCCTGAGTGAGTAGGTTCGTTGGAGCTTTCGATGAACCAGGAACCAGTAGGAAGTAGCTAGTGCAAGCCTACTCGTGGGATAATTTCTCAGGAATCTCTTTCCTTTAGGTGGGAGAGGATGTCAAAAAGATCTAATCGCAGAAAATGCACAAAGTCACGCTAGGCCGTAAAAGCCCTCTTTGAGAGGATCTTTGCGACCTATGCAACCCTATTCAATAAGGAGAGAATATGTCATTTAGTTTCATCGAAACCAATCATCACCGCCCCTTTTTTTTTAACAAGCAAATAGAAGGAGTCCCCGATCGGATACTGCACCAAGAGCGCGTACAGAATAACTCTAGAAGCTCATCTCCAGAAAGGGTCGAAAACCTTGCAAATGAACGATTAAAGTTTCAACAACACGAATCGAATGAAAAATTTTCCGAACGGAAGATTTTAGGGCAGAACAATTCAAGCACCCAAAACCAAAACTTAAGAGATTATCGCCCTCCTTTTAAACATCACCCTAACAAGAACAACAATGTTTTAATAGATTTAAATGAAAAAAAAATCAAAGAAACATCCTTAAATATACATAGCTTAGGATTAGGTTCGAGCATCCCTTTTTTGAAGTCACTTTCAATTCTTGGCTTAAATAATTTTAAATTAAGAAAGGGGCTTAATGAAAACGAGCAACAAACACTCTATATTTTAAAAGAAGAGTCGCTCATTTATTGGAACAATGATACGAATGTTTTATCGTTAACGCATAAGGCAAAAAAAATGCTTAATGATGTTAAAACCAATCCACAACCTTACGAGGTTTTTACAAATACAAAAAAGTATATTGATGGTTCAGTTTTAGGAAAGTGGATTTCCAACTTGGATTTTAGAAAGATCGAAAACCAAAAAGAATATGCCTTTCTTGAAGGAATCCACGAACTTGGGTCTTTAAAAAAGTTAACCCTGCGACACACCTCCTCTTTAAATAGCAACTGGCTTAATCAGCTTCCCAAACGATGCCCTCATTTAAAAGAGCTTACTCTACTGGGATGCAATCAGTTGACAGTCAATGATCTTATCTCACTTTCTAAGTCGAGTAAAAGTCTTATTCTTAACTTAGGATCAAATCAAAACATCAAGGCTCAAGAGTGGCATCATCTCGCCAAGCTATTTGAAAATTTTCATCTTGTATCTGAAAGGAGCAATGTGAGCTTTCCTGTTAATCAAATCACGCCGAACCGATTTCTTTGCCATGCGATGGTCAATTGTCCAAATCAAGTAGAATTCCTTAAATTTGCACTTTTAAGAGGTGCCAAAGTTAACGAACTTTGCAAGGATGAAGGAGCTTTTTATGGGAAAAAT
>CAYTIT010000231.1:0-2231 GCA_964437975.1 uncultured bacterium | reverse complement strand
AACAACAACGAGGACAACAACGACGTCCAACAGCAACAAAACAACAACGACGTCCAACAGCCACAAAACAACAACAACGAGGACAACAACAACGAGGACAACAACAACGTTAACTACTCCCCCGTCAACGACGACACCGGGTTCGACGACCTCGACTAACTTTCCTCCCCTTTAAGGCAAGAGAAGCATGTTAGCTCCGAACACGAGTACCCTCTTTACGGGTGCTTTTTCTTTTTCAGGACGGGGCCTCTTGCTTGAAGGGGTGCTTGATCGACACGGAGCCAGAAAGAAATAAAAAAATGTACCATCCATCCCATGGAGAGAAAGAGCCCCTTACCACGACAAGCGGGTGGCCTCGATGAGCAAACAACACAAGCGCTCATGTGCTTTGGCGCGCAACTATCCTTTGGATACACCGATCGTGATCCCAAACATGGGGGATGATGGTGCCAAGGCCGCGGCTCTCACAAAAGAGGGCCTTCTGGATTGGTCGATGGGGAGGCTCAGCTTAAACAGAGTCGAGCCGTTTTTTCAGCAAGGAAATTGAGCGAAAAGCGCAACCGAGGATGACGACCCATAAAACAGTGAGACATACCCAATAGGGGAGGTAACCTGTTTGGCCGAGAGCTGCAGCGCGCATCCCTTCCATCACATAGAGCATAGGATTAACAAGAAGGCAATAACCTAAAACAGGGTGGGCTTGGTAGGCCGCTTCCCAAGAAAAGGTGTAGCCGCCAAACATCCACATCGGAGCGATATAACGGAGCCACAAGCTGTTTAAACTGACGAGATTTTTCAAAACGCTTGCAAGCCATAAGGCAAAGAAACCGAAAAAAAGCTGCGCTGTCACGAAAATAGGGAGGAGGCGCACGTAAGAAATAGCGGTGAGATCAAGGCCATGAAAAACAAGTAGTTTGCCAATCGGAAACATCAACGCGGAAATGATTGTCGAGGTCATCGCCCACGAAAGGGCAATGTAACAAAAAAGCCACCTTGGATGGATAGGAAGGCCGAGCCAATAGTAAATGGTACGGCTGCCGTGGATATCGGCAATAAGGACACCGACTTTCCCAACGATTTCAATGAGGCCGAAGCTGGTAATCGAGCCGACGACAAAAAATGCAGGGTAGCTTTCACCAGCACCAATAAAGCGCATAAAGTAGCCGAAAACGAGGACATTTGTTAAAAAAAGACATAGGGTGTCAAAAAGTTTACTCAAAGCTGTGCGCTTAAAAGCTAAAAAATCTTTTTTGAGCAGCTGACCAAACACGCGATAGGGAGCTGTTATCATGGCGATTCCTCTTCAGATACACCGTTGTGAGAAAATAAGACAGAGTGGGGATCATCGACAAAAGTTAAAAAGACCTCTTCCAAACTCTGTTTTTTGTGCTTTTCTTTGAGTTTGTGCGGTGTATCGATGGCACGGATCGTGCCATCGTGAATCAAACAGATGCGGTTTGAAAGGTTTTCAGCTTCATCGAGGTAGTGTGTTGTGAGGACAACCGAGATGGTGTCTTCTTGAAGCGAGCGGATCATTTTCCATAGATCGCGCCGAACATGAGAGTCAAGTCCAACAGTCGGTTCGTCGAGAATCACGAGCTTAGGGTGGTGCATGAGAGCTCTGGCGAGCAAAAAGCGTTGGCGGTAGCCCCCAGAAAGTTGATGGAGATAAGAGCGAGCGTAACGGGTCAGCCGGAACCGGTCGAGAAGGTGCTGTTTACGCTCTAGCGCAGCCTTTTTTGACATTCCATAGTAACGCCCCGAAAAGATGAGGTTTTCTTCCATTGATAGCGACGGCTCCATTGTTGAATACTGCGGGCAGTATCCAATCACGGCTCGGTAAGCGAGGAGGTTGGCGTAGACCGACTTCCCTTTCCAGTAGATTGTTCCACTTGTAGGTGGGTGGAGGGTGGCTAAAATAGAAATAAGTGTGGTTTTCCCCGCGCCATTGACCCCAAGCAAGCTAAAGACTTCTCCCTTATAGAGCGCGAAAGAAACATCGCGCAGGGCCTCGTGGGGGTTTGCTTTTGGCAGAGCGTAAATTTTCGATAAGCGGTCGGCTGTTAAAACGATGTTTTCCATCATGAAACGGGGGAAGCGCGTGCTTGAGGGAAAATAATTATGAATAGCATGGGGAAAAAAGGCAAGATAGGTCGTAGAATCGACCAGGGCGATCGCATGTAAATTTCTTCACCTTAGAGAAGACACGCGGGAATCCTCATCCCGTTTAG
>CAYTIT010000230.1:0-2250 GCA_964437975.1 uncultured bacterium | reverse complement strand
ATCAATTCTTTAGCCATCATTTCCTCCTGATAAGACAGCAACTTGGAAGACAAAATAAGAGCCAATCAAATATTTATACGGATAGATTCCTCAGCCTGTTGAGTAGGGATTGACATTTAAAAAAATTTATTATATAGTTAAATCTTTTTTATGCCGCTCCTGATTTACGCGCGGTCTATCACTGTTTTTTCTTCTACCAAAAAAAGAAGCTGCTATGACAAATCCCCCACTTCATTCTCTCACATCTTATCCCTATCTCGACGGTTTGTTGAGTTATAGTTCACGCTCTTTCTTTCAAGACCATTGCATCAACTGGCTTGCAAAAGATGTCAACTGCTGGCTCTTAAACATTGCCGCAGCATGTGCAACTCTAGCTCCCTACCATCTCACAGCCCTTGTTTCAGAAAAACCCCTTCCTTTGCTCCCCACAGCCATCAAAACGCTCACTCTCAGCGCTCGGCAATGGTGGACACGGTTTGCTTTTTATCCTCTCAAGCAAAACGCCCAGCAAAGACACCACCTATTTAGGCGCGATCTACTTCACCATTGCATCTTTGTCGCAAGCAAACAGATTGTGCGCCACCCCTCTTTGCACATTCACCGTGCACCTAAACATACGAAAAAAGTTGCCACATTTGTGCTCCGTCTTTTCCTCTGCATGCTCGCCTTTCCGCTGTATCGCCACCTGTGCCTCTCTCCCGTTAAGATCAACACAGTCGCTATGATGGTTTTAACCGACCTAGCTGTCGACTTCTTGTACGCAACGGTGCCGCAACTATCTGCTTAGCTTTGCAGAAAAATGAGCAAGCACCTGCTCTTATCTGGATAAGTGAGAAACCAATGTGTCGACATTGTGTTCAACCATGCGAAAGTAAGCACCGCTCTCCTCCCCGCTATCTCCCATCGCGTCTCCGTAAAGAGGGGCGTCTGCTAACTTAACCTCTAACCCTTGCTCGTGACAAATAGCGATCACTTTTTTCAGTGCGCTTTGACTCATATTACTTTCAGAAAAAACAACCCCGAGTTGATGAGAACACAAAAAATCACACACGCGTTGGAGGTCTAACACGCTGAGCTGTCCTTCGGGAACCAGCCCCTCCGGAGCAAGTGTCCGCTGCGCCCACTCTTTTTCACCGGGCTCTGCTAAATATTTTCTAGTAAAATAGTTGAATGCATCATGACTTGTAATCAAAAATCGCTTTTCCTGTGGAACCCGCTTCATCTTTTCGCTCATGCGGCGACTAAATGCCTTAAGCGCGGCTTGTGCTTCATCGCCTTGACGGCGATACACTGCAGCTCCTGCTGGATCTTTTCGCGTCAACAATGCGACAATCGGATCCACTCCCAAAGAAAAAAGTTCGGCATCCATCCAAATATGGGGATCGATCACCCCTTCAATCCAAACTGCCTGATCGGGATGCTGACTAAAAATCGCTTCGCCTAAAAAGAGGACCTCTTGCTCTTTTTCTAATGCAGCACGCAAGCTAGCGCCGCACTCTAACCCAATGCCATTACAGATAATGGCATCCGCGCGATCAATTTTTTCCCGATCTCCCTTGACCAGTTCGTAGCGGTGTGGGTCGATGGCACCTGTGATCAGACTTAAACAATCGACGCGCTCTTGCCCTACCATGTCAACAAGTTGCTGAATCATCGCCGTCGTCGTGAGGATTTTGACCTTGTCACTCGCCTCCATCCATTGATCAGTTCTAGCTGCACGCGCTTTTTCATCAGACGACGCGCTCCCTAAGATTAAGCTAAGAACACATGCCCAGCCTAAAAACCATCGCCACTTCACACCTGTTCTCCTACTTTGAGCTGCTTAAGTAGGCCAAAGGGATAAATTCCCTGCGAGCAGCCAGACGTAAAGGCAATCTGCAGCGCATAACGCCCCACACTCACGATGCTTTCGGCAAGGACATCATCATCGACAACAAGGCGCTGCTTTTTTTCTTTTGCCTCTCGGCATCGTACACAAGGGCATCGGCGTTGCACCCAGCTCAATCGGTAACGGCTTTCGCTCCCATCAGCCCATACAAGGGCAAAATGATACCGATCTACTTGGTAAATAGCGGTAACTCCTACTTTTTCCATCATTCACTCCTTGACACATCCGCCGAGCTAAGTCGCAGGCACCGCTGCATTCTTATCCCACACCAACTCAAAATGTTTCAAAAACCTTTCTTGCTGCGCACCTAGCGCCATCAGCTGCTTTTCGACCTCACACCCAAGCGCCTCAAAAGAACGCCT
>CAYTIT010000229.1:0-2277 GCA_964437975.1 uncultured bacterium | reverse complement strand
ATATATTTTATTTTATTTTATATTTAAATTTTGTTATTATAATATTAGGAGTATTGTAAGTTTTAATTAATAAAAAAGGAAAAATCTATGAAAGAGGTCTCTTCTCACGCTTTTCTTTATCTTGCTCTCTTCCAGTTTTTAGCAGGAGAAAATGCCGGAATTATCCAGGGAACATTTTTTCTTTCGCCTTCTCTTTTGATGCAACGCCTACCCTTTTTTGGCTGAGCCTCCCCATGGCTAAAGCGAGGGGCTTTCTTTTTTGCTTTTGGGTAAATCGCGCTGTTGATCAAGCCACTCTCTACTGAGTTGAATGAGCCGCAATGTCAACGCCGTGTTCTGCGGACTCATATGTTCTGTTTCGAGGTTGATGATTGTCTTGGGCTCGGGAACAAGGTGTTGCAGCCTTGTGGCGCACTTGAAGGGAACTTGGGTATCGTAACGCCCATTAATTAACAAAAAATTCCCTTCCATTTCAGGAGCATAGTGAATCGGATCTACCGCACGGAAAAATGACTTGCTCCACCGCGCAACGATCCTTTTTACCCACAAAGGGCCAGGGAAATTGGCCCGCACTAAACATTGAATTCCCGCTCCACCATAAGCCATAACACCTGGTCCTAACCTTTTGTTTGCTTGTTTCGCATGGACGTAAGTCACAGGGATAAACCCTGCGCCAAAACTGTATCCCATCATATCGACGGGGCGCTGATTGAACCAGGGCTCTTGTTCTACATACTGCACCATGGCAAGAATTTGGCTTGGAATGCGGATCATTTCTCGACGCACAGCAAATAGCTGCCATAACAAACGGAGGCGATGCAATGCTTTCAATACATGCGGATATTCGTACCCGATCAAAGCGTACTGCCCATGCTCTGGAATAAACTGGAGGCTTTCTCGTCCCGTTTCGAGACCCCCCACAATAATGATACAGGGCAACCCTTCAGATGAGATTTTTTCTGGGAGACTCAACGTAAAGCGCACTTCGTTTGCTTCATCGCTCTTTAATACAACATCGCGATAGATCCGCGTTTCTTTTTGATCGGAAACAGGGTAACACTTTTCTGAAACCACCTTGGGTTCTCCCCCTAAAAGCAACGAGCCATAGATGAAACACACCGCTCCGAGAGCTCTTTTTTTGACGATACCTTTACAAAGAGCCTTGGCTGTCTGCTGCATAGCCTCCCTATAGATAGAGTGACCGTGATCCAAGAGTTGGGTTGTTGCTTTTGCCATCCTCTCCCTCTTGAGAGAGGTCTTTTCTTAGCTTCCTTGTAACGCACTTTTGTTAGTTTTGCAAGAGCGGCACCATGTTCAAAGGTGTAAGTTTTTTTTGATGTGGGCAATATCGCTCAAGACGCGTTCTGTCTTAACCTCTTCTTTAGTCGCGCCTGTCATATAGTCCCAAAAGATTTTAAAGTCGTGCCCTATTCCGTGGCCAAGAGCGCAAGCTAAGTCGTGCCCTCGAATGAGTCTCTCGTTGAGATCTTCATAAAGGAGGTTGATTTTTGCTTCAAATTCGCGGTTTAATGTCGCTATCTCCCGCATAATTGCTTCTTTTTCATCTGGACTTAGGTTGTGTGTGCTCTTAGCTTCCAAGTCTCGTTCTAAAGACTGGTAGTCATGGCGACAACGGTCGACCTCTTGCTGACACGCAACAATTTCATCTAAAAGGGCGAGCATGTGCTCTGTGCGGCGATCATTTGATTTCAAGAATGTAGCTTCCTAGCGTTGAGTGTAAGAGTAAGTGACAAAACTCCAGTTTACAACATCCCAAAATTGATCGATAAAACGAGGGCGCTCATTGCGGTAGTCGATGTAGTAGGCGTGCTCCCATACGTCCAAAGTGAAGATAGGTGTTTTTCCATGTTTGAGTGGGGTGTCTGCGTTCGACAGTGGCATAATGTCGAGCTCTCCTTGCGCATCTGTTGCGAGCCAGGCCCATCCCGAACCAAAAAGGGCGGCGGCTTTAGCGGAAAACTCTTTCTTAAAAGCGTCAAACCCACCAAAACGGCGTTCGATGGCTTGCGCTAGCTCTCCCTGAGGCTTCCCGCCACCATCAGGTGACATGCAATCCCAAAAAAAGGTGTGGTTCCACGCTTGCGCTGCGTTGTTAAAGATGCCCCCCGAAGAGCTCTTGACAACCTCTTCTAATGTCATGCCGCTTTCGGGTTTGCCATCGACGAGGGCATTGAGTTTTTTAAAGTAAGCCGCGTGGTGTTTGTTATAATGGTAGTGCATTTGCTCTTCAGAAACAAAAGGGGCAAGTGCTTCCAA
>CAYTIT010000228.1:0-2311 GCA_964437975.1 uncultured bacterium | reverse complement strand
TCGCCGCAAAGATGCTGATGAAACAATCTTGTTCGGCTGCGGCATGCCCACCCTCTTTAGACAAATTTAATTTAAAACATCCCAACTTTTTCAAGAAGGGATATTTTTCGCTTGTGGAGTCTCGGCCCATTTTCGGCACAAAAAGAAGCAACCACCCCGGCGTCCAACTCAACCTTTATCGCGTTCATTCAAAGCCTTAAGCTGGAAAAACGCCTGCGCATTATCAGTTGTTTCGCGCGCCACCTCTTCTAAAGAAAGTTTTTTAATTGACGCAATCAACGCTGCCGTTTCAATCAAAAAGCTCGGCTCATTTTTCTTGCCGCGATACTTTTGCGGAGCAAGGTAGGGCGTATCTGTCTCGATCAGCAATTGGTGCAACGGAACCTCTTTGACTACCTCGCGCAAGGCGTGGCTTTGTTTGAACGTGATCATCCCGCTCAAAGAAATGAGCCAACCCCTTTCAATGGCCTTTTCAGCCTCTTGCATGGTCCCTGTAAAGCAGTGCACGACCGCCTTGCCATGCTTTCCTCCCTCCCGGTAGTCGCTATCGGTAATGGCAAACAGATCGGCGAACGCCTCGCGGCAGTGAAAAATCACAGGGAGGCGACAAGCGAGTGCTAGTGTAAGGTAGCGCCGCAAAAATAGCTGCTGCGTCTCAACTGGCGAGTGATTGTAGTGATAGTCGAGCCCTGTTTCTCCAATTGCAACGAGCTGTTGAGTGCGCGCTGCCGCTTCAAAAAGTGGGAAAGAGAGCCCCCCTTCTGCTGCGACATCGTGAGGCGTCGTTGCTCCAGCATTGAAAATCCAGGTTGCGCGCTTTGCTAACGCCAACCCTTTCTCTAAAGAGGTTTTATCAGTACAAATATTGACAATTTTTGAAACCTTGGCCTCTTTTGCCCTGGTTAACAGTGAATCTAAATCGCTCACTTGATCACATGTTAGATGCGCGTGGGAATCAAAAAACATGGTTTTTTCCTTATGGTAAGACAACGTTGGCCCGCAGTTAGGCTTCTCCCGCATGACATCATCATTCCCGCGCGTCTTTCTAAGGTCTAAGTTTTGACCTTTGCTTCCCACATCTTAATGTAACTTAAGAGTTCTTGCTTGCTCGGACGTGTGTGAAGCAGTTTGAGCGCGTCATCATTACTACTTAGATGCGCAATTTTTGCCAATAAATGAAGGTGCCTTTTATCATCACAGGCAAATAAAAAGAACAAAACGCGCACTGGCTCGCGGTCTAACGACCCCCACTCAATTGGCGCTTTGGGGAAAACGACGACAATGACATCTGTTTGCCCTTTAAGGAGAAAATCTCGCGTATGCGGAACGGCAATCCCATGGTTGAGCCCTGTCGGCATCAGTTTTTCACGGTCTAATAAAAGCTCTGTCATAACCTGAGGATCAAGTGATAAGTCGTTGGCAACCGCTTCCATTGTTTTACGAATCACTCTTTCTTTATTACTCGCTTCAATATCTAAAAAGACGCCGCCGCGGTGCACAGCGCGGTAAAGGCTAAACTGCTGCATCCCTACGCGCCCACTGTCTGACTCTTTCTCGGCTTTCACTTTTTTTTCCTCTTCATGCTCTGGAAGGAAGCTTCCCTTGCCTTGCTTCACCTTGCGGCTCATCATCCAATGCTGAATTTCATCTCGATCGAATCGGTATTGATGATTCAATCGATATGCGGGAATAATACGTTCTCGCAACCACCGTCGAATTGTCGTCTCAGAAACATTGAGCAACTCAGCGACATCCTTAATTTTTAAATCCATTTTCTTACCTTATAAAGATGCTTTTGCCTTCAATTTTTGTATGCTGTTGCGCTAATTTCTTTGGATAACAGAACCTAGCCTTAAGCACGCTAAAAAATACGGATATCGAGTTGCTGTTTGCTCATAGTCCTCACTTTTTCCTCCTTACACCCAAGAATCAGGTTGTTGCCTTTGCCAACACCCCTCCCACCGGCTGCATCGCCACTATCTCCTACAGATAATAGGGTTGCTTTACTGATAAAAAAGATGGAGCGCTGGCTGTGGTAAAATTCCCGACTCTTGAATCACGGTCGGTAAAGCCCAGAGACATAACAACTCGGCATACCTTGCATTCCCTTATAAAAATTCTATTTTCCTGATACTGATCACTCGTTTAAAGTAACCACGTTCGATACTAATTGTCAAACCGAATTCACCAAAAAAAAAAAGGATGAGAGAAAAGAAAGCAGATCTAGATAAGCAAATTGCAGATCAAAGAAGTCAACTGAGCCTCCCCATGGATAAATCCAGGGGGTTCTAAGAACAAACAAGCTGTCTCT
>CAYTIT010000227.1:0-2334 GCA_964437975.1 uncultured bacterium | reverse complement strand
AGAAGAGTTAAAAGGGCTTTTGAGCCGGCTCCAGCTTTGGACCCATCGCCATAAACTTGTGAACCAACTCAGTGGCGGGATGAAGCGACGACTTCTTATTGCCAAAGCACTTTTGCACCACCCTAAGTTGCTTCTTTTAGACGAACCAACGGCCGGTGTCGATGTCGAATTGCGCTTGGCGCTGTGGAAATTTATCCGCGAGCTCAAAGAGGGGGGGATGGCGATTCTTTTGACGACCCACTATCTAGAAGAAGCTGAGCGATTGTGTGACCGTATTGGGATTTTAGAGCGGGGGCAATTAAAGCGCATTGACTGGACAAAAAAGCTGTTGCAAGAACACTCTTCTAAAAAAGTGACGTTGATTCTCACGCAAACACTTCCCCAAGTGACCCACCCACTTGTCAGAAGCCAGGGCGATTTCCACATCGATTTTCACATGCCGAACGAGATGCCGCTATTGCAAGTGATTGAAGAAGCGGCGATTCCGTTTCACTTGATTCAAGATATTAATGTTAAGATAGGGACGTTAGAAGATGTCATGGAGAACATTCTCAATGATCAGTAAAAGTACTCAGCTACGCGGACTGTTGTGGCGTGAAATTGAACGCTACCTCAAGGTTCCTCTTCAAACGGTTGCCGCGCCGATTGTCAATTCTATTCTCTACTTGCTGATTTTTGGCGTCAGTTTAGGGCGTTCAATAGCGATCGAACACGCGAGTTCTTACCTTGTCTTTTTAATTCCCGGGCTCGTTGCAATGGCGTGTATTAGAAATGCCTTTGAAAACTCATCGAGTGCGCTGTTATCGCAAAAGTACTTTAACGAACTGCAAGACCTTCGCGTGACACCTTTGACGATAGGCCAACTGTGCTTTGCCAAAACAGTAGGGTCATTGACAAGAGGGGTCTTTGTTGCGCTGCTGACTCTTTTAGTTGGAGAGGGATTTTACTTGAGCACTCAAGGGGAAATGTTGCCATTTGCCCTTCCATTTATGTTTCTCTTTTTTCTCTTTTTTGGCGGGATGGCTTTTGCGAGCTTGGGCGTGGCTGTTGGGATGTGGTCGAAAAGTTTTGAGCATATTGGAGCGGTGAGTTCGCTCATTTTGCTGCCCCTTATTTACTTGGGAGGGGTCTTTTTTGATCTGCAGAGTATGGCGCCTATATGGCAAACATTGTCGCGTTTTAATCCCCTCTTTTACCTCATTCAGGGAATAAGAGAAGCGATGCTCGGAGGCGATAGAGCCGACCTTAAAGAATATGCTTTGTTCGCCTTTATTTTTTTTGTTTTATGCTATATCTTGGCGCTGTTGAGCCTCAAAAAAGGGGCGCGTTACCTTCGTTAATCAATGGGGCTAGTTCGTACGTCATGATGGGGTTGCACGTTCTTTCAACAACCACGTGTCGATGGGGCGCGCTGGTGGTGATCGCAAGCTGCTATGTAGGGACCCTTTTTGGCGTATCAGAAGGGCGCCATCACCACTACTTTGCTGTCGAAGGGGATTATGTTCTTTTAAGACGAACAAACAGCCATGGCAAAACACTCGTCGTTGCACCCGACGGAAGTGGTGCTATCACATCGGGAAGTTTAATTGGCAAAATGACCTTTGAGCCCGGGTTTAGCGCCGCGTTAAAAGCATTTTATGGCGTCCACTCGACGTGGGAGCTGCGCTACATGGGGCGTTTTCGCTGGGAGGGGACGAAGACGGTTGTCGGTACGCAAGATTTTTCGCTGCCAAATAACGACAACCCCAATGGAATTCCTACAACGTTACTCACAAGTGCGCGCGCAGTGTATGACTCGAATATGTATACGAGCGAAATCAACTATTGGCGCCATGCATCGCCCCGCTACATCGATTTTTTTTCAGTAGCTTGGCTCATGGGGCTGCGCTTTTTTAATATTCAAGAAAAAATCAATGTCCTTTTTGGCCTTGGGCAAAGGGGGTTTTCGTATCAAGTGAAGACAAAAAGCCGCTTGTTTGGCCCGCAAGCTGGTTTTAGCCTTGAGTACAATCCCTACCGGGTTTTTACATGGGGTGGTGTCATTAAAGTGGGTGCTCTTTTTAACCGTGGGCGTCAAACAACGCGCCTTGCTGGGGCAACGAGTAGCGACCCCTTGTTAGACCAAGCAATCAGCGGGTCGAACTTTGCTTACTCAGCGCAGGTGTACTATTTCACTGAGTGGCGTCCGACAAAGTTTTTTACGGTGACCTTTAACTATCAAGTTCTCTACGTTGGGGCGATGATCGTCGCCGATAACCAGCTCTTTTTTCAAGAGGGGGGAGTGAAGCTCAGCTCAAATGGGCACATCATTTACCACGGCCCAACTGTGGGAAT
>CAYTIT010000226.1:0-2366 GCA_964437975.1 uncultured bacterium | reverse complement strand
CATCATTTATACTTGAGTGAAAAATTTAGTTGGATAGGTTCCTATTTGTTAAAAAAATATTTTAATAAAAAAAGGGAATGCCTTACACTGGCTTCGTTGAAAGAAAGGAGAAAAGAAAGGAGAGTTGAACATGACTACATTGGCAAAGTTGCCGAAAGAAGAACGCCCACGCGAGCGGTTGCTCTTTGGTGGCGAAGAATCACTGTCGTTGATTGAGTTGCTCGCTCTTTCTCTCGGCAATGGACGAAAGGGGGTGTCAGCGTTGGCGCTGGCCGAAGAACTCGTGGCCACTTTCGGTGGGTTAGCTTCGTTGATGGAGGCGACGTTGAGCGAATTAATGGCAGTGAAAGGGATAGGCCTCGCCAAAGCAGCGCGCCTTAAAATGGCTTCTGCACTGGCGCGTCGACAGGGACGAGATGCGGGGTTAGCAAAGTATCCGGTGCGCCGCCCCGAAGATGCCCATGCCATTTTAAAAAAGTATTTTCAAGGCTGTGGCAAAGAGATGGCGGTCGCTATTTTCCGCGATATCAAAGGAAATGCCTTTTATGACGAGGTGATTGCTATTGGGACACTGTCCCAGGTTCTTGTTCATCCGCGCGAGCTTTTTTACGCTGCGATTCGCCACCGGGCGTACAGTTTAATTTTAGCTCATAACCACCCAAGTGGTGATCCGCGCCCATCAAGAGCAGATGTTAAGCTCACCAAACTGCTGATCGCATCGGGGAAAGTGGTGGGTGTGCCTCTTGATGATCACTTGATTATCGGGCGCACTCAGTATGTGTCTCTTTGGCGGGAAGGGTCCTTATTTTGTCGTAGTCAATATTGAACTTGGATTGGAGGAAAAATCCGATGTTTGCGGTGCGATCGGGTCTACCTGCGCAGTGGCGCGCACCGTTTGTTCGACTGGGGCGGTGAATTGAGAGCTAAAGGCCTCTTTGACAAAATTGGCGATCCCCGTTGCAAACATCTGGACGGCGATTAAACAGACGATCATCCCCCCGAGCTTTTCGAGTGCGATCAGGCCGCGTTCCCCGAGGCCGTACTTAAAAAAAGAAGCGGACAGGGCGATCAGGCATGAGACGACCATGGCGCCTGTGATGATGAAGGTCATGGTCAAGGGATTGTGAAGCTGGGTAGAAAAGATCATGACGGCGGTGATAGAGCCGGGACCGGCGATGACCGGAGTGGCAAGGGGAATCAGGACGGGCTCGTGTTGGGGAGCGCTTGCCTGGTCGTGCTTGGGAAAAATCATGGCAATGGCAATCAAAAGGAGGAGGATCCCCCCAGCTATTCTCAAAATAGGCGGGGAAATGCCAAGCGTTTTAAAAATGTGGGTACCGAAGAAATTAAAGAGGAGTAAAATCAGCAGGGCAAAGAAGAATTCGCGTACGAGGATCGTTTGCTGTTTTCGAACTGGATAGCGCGCAAGGAGGCCGATATAGAGGGGGATATTGCCTAAGACATTGATGACAAAAAAGAGGGAGATAGCCATCGAAGTGGGATCGGCAAGCGTCGACATAAAAGGCTCCTACGAGTTGGTCAGAGGGGGCAGGTCTTCTAGGGTTAGAGAGAGCGCTTCCACATAATACCAGGTGCCTTGAATTTTGTGAAAAAGACTCGTTTCCCGTTGCTTGCTTATCCGGCCTTGGTGGCGAAAAGTCACCTCAAACGTCACTGTCGCTGTGGTTTCTTCGGTCGAAGTTGCGAGGATGGTGAGTCCTGTCCACTCGATCGTTGCAAGGTGGAGTTGAGTTTGCTCTAAGTTGAACGTCTTCCGTGCGGGGCCTCGCATTGTTTTTTCAATGTAGGCAAGATTTTTTTGAGTGAACGCGACGTAGCGAGAACGCATCAGGGCCTCAGGAGAAGGGGGCTGTTGGGATTCTCTTAAATAGGGGGCACAACAGGCGGCAAAAGGGAGTGAACTTCCGCAAGGGCACATCATAGAACTTGCATGCAAGGGTTGAGGTGAAAAGGAGTCAAAGGATAGAAGGAGTCAAAAAAGAATGCAAGGTCAACCAAGTTAGCCCGATAGCAAGGTTTGAATCGCGCTCGGGCTATTGAGATTGAAGCTCTCATTGGGAAATTTAAAGCTAGAAAGCTGGTTGCAACCCTACTTGACGGGCCAGGTTTTCCATCTCTATAAGTAAAGCAAGATTTTTTTCGTTTATTTGATATGGCTCCAATTGCTTGAAGCCTTCTAGCTCTGCTTTTTTGGCGCTGAAAAGGTCGTCTCATCCCCCAGAAAGCGACAGCGAGCGCAACGCTAGAATCCTCGCTAGAACAACTCCCCAAAATATAGCCCAATCGTTCTATCCCTGAAACATTCCTTTCTTCGCCTTCAACAAGCTTCTTTTGGATCTCTTCTA
>CAYTIT010000225.1:0-2375 GCA_964437975.1 uncultured bacterium | reverse complement strand
CCGAAAGTGGTGAAAGTCATTGTGGAAAAAAGGCCGCCTAACACCGAGCCGTGGCAGATGCCCTCAGTGTGTCCGATATGTAGCAGCCCAACCAAGCGCTTTCCAGGAGAGGTCGCTGTTCGTTGCCCCAACCGGACCCGCTGTGCTGGGCAAAATGAGCGGCGGATCGCTTTCTTTGTGAGCAAAAAAGCGATGAACATCGACCACTTGGGCTCTGAAATCATTAAAAAATTGATTGAAGCCCATCTTATCAGTCGCCCATCTGACATTTACCGTCTTGGAGCAGCCGACCTTGAAGGGTTAGAGGGGTTTAAAGAGAAGTCGATTGCCAACCTATTGCGCAGCATCGAACGTTCTAAAAAAACCACATTAGCGCGGCTCATTTTTTCGCTCGGCATTCCCCATGTCGGCGAACGGTCAGCGTTAGCGCTCGCCGAGTGTGCGCGCACCATCCAACGGCTGACACAGTTATCACTTGAAGAGCTATGTGCAATCGATGGCGTTGGCCCCAAAGTAGCGCAGGCAATTTGCGACTACTTTGACGACAAGGGACATCTCGATGAGGTCGAAGAGCTGCTGCAACTTGGCATTACCCCAGAGCCGCCACAAGCTATCATCGGCGGCCATCCTTGGGCGGGCAAAACCTTTGTCTTAACAGGTACGTTAGACAACTACACGCGCAGCGAGGCGAGCGAGCTCATCCAAGAGCGCGGAGGCAAAATCAGTGGGTCGGTGAGTAAAAAAACCGACTATGTCGTTGTAGGGGCAGATGCCGGATCGAAGTTAGCAAAAGCAAAAAAGGAAAGTATTGCCCTTCTCGACGAAGAGGCCTTTGTTCAAGCGCTTGCTTATTAATGTGTACGGGAGGGCTCCGCATTCAACAAGTGGGAAGTTTGTCAGAGCCAGCGCTCGGCGATGCAGCCTTGTAAGACCGCGTCTTGAATGGCGCTCGGTCTACCAGCGCACTTCTTCGCTGTCGAGGTCAAAAGGTAACGAGCAGTGAAGAACTTTTGCGTAGTCAGATAGGATTTTCCTTGCTTCTTGCCTTGGGCAAAAGCCGGCGGCAATCAGATTTTTTACGTCGTCTCCTGCACCTAATTTTTTAAGGTAGGCCAACTGAGCTTCTCCGCATAAATGATTCCAGAGTAAAACATTGATGTTCTGATAAGCGTGGTTGTGCTTTGGTCCATAAAGAAGGTCTTGTACTTCTAAGAGGGTGAGTTGGTTGATAGCGTGTTCTGTTGAAGGGAGATCTATCTGCTTGAGTTGGTCAAGCCTATCATCGATCTCTTCTTCTTGGTGATCACATAGCCATGTATAGTGATTGCGGATCGTTTGAATGAGGTGAATAAAGCAGGCTTTTGCTTCTCCTGTTGGGTTAAAGCCCGCAAAGAGAAGATTGAGAGTTTTTTGGCTTGTTCCCATTTTGCGAAGGTAAGCGAGTTGACTCTTTTCAGGTAAGGCATTCCACTTTTCGATGTTAATGCAACGTGGATCACTGATACATGCGGGACCGTAAAGGACGGAGTAGATCTCTTGGCTATTGAGCTTGGTAATGGCCTCTTCTGTTTGGGGAAGGTAGTTTTTAGGAAGGAGCTCATTAGCAAAAGAGTTGACCGTGCGAAGCTTGTTAACCAGGGCTTGCATGGCACTTTCATTGTGCGGAGAAAACCCCTTCTTGACAAGGCGGTTGAGGGTATTTTTTTGGATCTTTGCAATGTAATATTTTTGAGTTTTTGGGGGGAGGGTATTCCATTGTGCAGCCGTTTTTCGAGTAGCTAGGTAGTCGAGCTGATGAGGAAGTAAGGTGCGAATGACATCTTTGGTCTTGGGGAAGCAGTTGGTTGGTAAAATAACCTGAGCGTGCGGATGTTGTTGTAACTTCAGAATAAGGTGTTTCCAAAGAGAAGGAGAAGGAGAGAATCCTTTATGTACCACGTGAGTTAAGAGGGAAGCAGAGAAGGTATGAATGTAAGCTTCTTGGGTCTTTTCAGGAAGAACGTTCCAATCGATACTGGGATCATGTGCAAGGTCGGATTGTTGTTGTGGTGTTAACCGTTGAATGGCGCTAACGTCTAGTGGTGGTGGATAGCGGTAATGTCCAATGAGATACAGAGCATAGTGTGCGCAAGGCTTTGTGACTGTAATCACGTAGTTGGCTAGATGGATGAGGGTTGTTCTAAGGTTGGCGCAAAACGAAAAGAAGTAGGTGGCAAGATAAGAGCATTTTTGTGTCGGCGGAGCGAATTCTTTAGGTTTGTAGTCAAAACATTTGAAACTCATTAGAGGGGGTGTTATCGGTGAATTTTTTTTCTTTTCAGTAACAGCCATCATTGCTCCATTTTTGGGACCAACAGGATAGCACAAAAAAAATA
>CAYTIT010000224.1:0-2385 GCA_964437975.1 uncultured bacterium | reverse complement strand
CAGCGTGCGATGTCGAAGCTATAGATGTTGTAGGGAAGAAGGAAATTTCTATTCCGAGAGCTATAGAGAGACAGCCTGTTTGCTTTTAGAACCCCTTGGACTGATCCATGGGGAGGCTCAGGCTCTTTTTAAAAGACGTTGCTTAGGAGGGAGGTTTGTCGGTTGGGCTTCGTCTTCAGCGTATGCTCTACAGCCTCTTGATCAAAAGCTGAGAAATAGCGGCCATTGCCCCTTTACAAATGTTGTGCATGCGATGGTCAAGCCACCAAAGAAGGTCGGGAACAATATTAAAAGGGGTAAAATGAATATCGACAGATCTTAAACGTATAATAAAAGTCAAAAAAAACCCATAATTTAAAAGATCAGCTTTATTATATAGTTTTAATAAATGCAACGATTATCTAGACCGTGCCTCAAGAATCGATTGTTTACCTGTGCCAACATCGCCATCTTGGTGACCGGCTGCATCGCCACTATCTCGACGCATTGTCGAGCTGCCTTGCACCATTGACCCTGATCGATGAAGCTTTCAGACATGTTTGCTGAGCTGGAGAACAGGCATTCAACTCTTTCGCGCTCTCCGATAGTTCGATTCAGGTAGATCGAGCGCAACTCAAGAAGCGGGAATGTGGCCACAGCCAGCGCGCGGCGATTTTTTATCGGCGAAGTACCCGATCAACAAGATGGCGATGTTGGCACAGGTAAACAACCGATTCTTGAGTTGCGGTCGGTATCAAGCCAGGCTGTGCCTTTGCAGCTACCCAACTCGTGGGCGATGCAAAAACCGATCGAACAACAACCTAAACAGTGCCTGCGCACACATCAGTAGTGCTGCGCGCGGTACGCTTTCATTCCTTTCGCGACAATCGCCATCATCTCAACCTTGGACGGGCAAATAAAGGCAGGCAAAGCAAAATCCTCAGGAGAGACCTCAAGCAACCCCAACTCTTCAGCCGCATTGTAATCTTCTGCAAGCAAAGCTTTAATAAGGGGAACAACGGGAATAAGAAGGGGCATCACCCGATTGTAGACAGTAGGATCGACAAAAGCTCGCTCCTCGCCCCGCTTATGTGTCTGAAAAGAGTACCTCTCTTGGGACCGCTTCGCGACATAAGCCGACGTCGCCGTATACAATTTGCGATAAGGGCGCAAAAAGTGAAACATTGCGCGGTGCTCCTGCCGCATTTTCGGTAACGCACAAAAGACAGAGTGAAAAAAGCCGATATGTCCCTCTCTATCGACCCTATCGCCTGTTAGCGGATCACCTGAAATAAGTCTGACGCGGTCGCAATCAATGGCACCCCACTTGACGATGTCCGCAACAGGATGCCCTCGACAAAGGCGGAACACCCCCCTTTTTTCTTGGGCTATTCCCTCACCGGCAAGAGCGACAAATTGGTCGGAATAAAAAGCGCCTCGACTGAGCGACAATCCCATGCGAATCACTGTCGAGACGTCGAGTGTCCAAATCGTTTGGTCCCGATTGAAAATAGGATGAACAGCTTCGATATGAATCGACGGACTTTCAATAGGGTGCGGCCCCGATGCGGTATGTTTCACAACACCTTCGGCTTGTGTCAAAGCAGCGCAACGACTCGCCACATGAAACACTAAATGAACGTGCTTTGGACAAAGGCGCTGCAACGCCCGCAATCCAGCGGAAAACGCTTGTTCGCGCCCCACTAACTCGAGCTCGGGAGAGGGCGCAAAAGGCGCTGAAGCAAGGGCTCGAATAAAGATCGCTTCAGGAAGGACGTTAGGATCTGGCATCCGCAACACTGGGCGCACGCGAATATGAGGCAAAATGCCCCTTTCTGATAACACCTTCAACAACGCATCAGGAGGGGTGCTCTCTATGTCGATACGCGGCAGCGCCAAAGAAGGAGCTTCAGGCTGATGGGCAATCACAACCTTTACAAGCCGTCTCTTTTCTCCCCGAATAAGCTCTTTGACGATCCCCGACGTCGGCGCGGCAAAAACACGCGTCCGACTTGCCTTGTCACAGACAATTGCCTCTCCGGCGTGAACAAATGTGCCGACCTCTTTTAAAGGGGCCAACCGCACTCCTTCAAAGGGGCTAACATCGAGACCAATAGTCGATGGCGCAGGCAACTGTCGCACCTCTTGTCCTTGAATAGGATGACCTCGCAAAGGAATATTCAACCCCTTTCGAATGCTAATATGCATAGCGCTCCTTCGGGAATAGCCGTATCCTCACCCAAGGTGACGTCGACATCTTTTCTCTTTGGGGACAAAAAAATGTGAAAGCGCCTCTGGCCCTCCAGCTTCACGCACCCATTAGACCGATCAAGACAAATTTAATTTAAAACATCGCTCATTTTTCAAGAAGGGATATTTTTCGCTGCTCTTGCCTCACTGAAGAAG
>CAYTIT010000223.1:0-2391 GCA_964437975.1 uncultured bacterium | reverse complement strand
AATCAGGGAAAAGTATTTTTTACTCATGGTGATTCCGAAGGGTTGAAACAGCGGCGAGCGCTTGGTTAATGAGCATCTCTTTCAGAGAGTCTTGCTTGACATCGGTGCAAAACCGGTCGAGGATTTTAGCTCGCCCTGTATCGAGTTGATGAGAAAGGTGCCACAGAAGGGCGGGGTGACAGCCAAAAAGCGCTTTACTGAGCCTATTAAGGCCGCGATAGTGAAGAATGTTTTTTAAGGAGGATTCATCGCCATCCCATTTGTCGAGGTGGAGGCTGGGGAAAATAGGGCGAGGTGGATGAACAAGGAGCGCCTTTAAAACCTCTTTTTCCCGCTGGGAGAGCGCGGCTTGGATGTTGGTTACTTGATGTTTGCGAACGATGTATTTGATCTCAGAAGCGAGATCGCGCAGACCGAGTAGGTTAGCGACTTGTTGGAGCTCGGTCTTGCTCAGATCGAGTAACAGGTTCAACGGGTGTGAAGGGAGAAGTGGACGTGGGATAAGCTCATCGCAAGAGGTCGTCACCCAAGAAAAAAGACGCGCGTGAAAAAAGCGGGCAGCGACAGGAGAGAGAGGCGGTAGAGAAGGAGCGAGCTGGAAGTAAGAAGAAAGCTTTTGCTGAGAGCGTTGGTCAAGCGCGCTGATAAAGCGCTCTTTATCAGATGGGCCAAAAGGGTGCAAAAAAGGAATAAACCACGAGTAGTGAATCAAGCGTAACTGGGTTCCAAGAGAGGGGATCGTGCGCCACGGGGGTTGGTCTGTCGAATAGACGGCGCCGAGTGCGACGCGCGCTTGTTCGGAAATGTAGTGAGAAAGATCGGGCTGGGCCTCTTGAGAGGAGTGCTCGATGAGGTAGCGCAGCACAATCCAGGATGTTTGTTTCATATCGAGAAAAGATGCCCCTTAAGTTGTGATGTGATGTCGGCTAACCACCTGTGGTGTGATCAAACACATGCATGATCGGTAGATTACTCTTCTGGCTCCTCTTGCTGCGGCGGCACCTCTTCTTCCGAGGGAGTGGTGGGAGACCAGGGAATAGGGGTAAACATTTCCTTCCATGTGCTCTTCTTTTTTAAAATGGGGTAAAACTTCCAACACAGCCAAGCAAGGCCAAGGGCAAAGAGAATCGCAACGGTTGTAATGAAAAAGAAAAGGCCGCGAAAGCGCGCTGCAGACTCTTTATTCATCACAATCGACCAAATGCTGACATATTCGGGAGATTTCCCTTGCATCGGCTCTCCGTCAGCGGCGAGCATAATATCGGTAAAGCGCGAGCGATCAGAGACGACGGTGACATTGTTGACATCGAGGCCCGAGACGCTTCCAGAGACGAGGCGTTTAATTTTATTTTCTAAGTGAAGGTTGGGGTTATCGATAGCATCCTGGTGTTTTACATAAACAGCTGCTGTAATTTCCTTTTTTTCTGTTTCGGTCGTTAAGGTCGCTTCTTCTGGTGGGAAAGAGAGCTGAACGCTGGCATCGATGACTCCATCGATCATCAAGATCGTATTGGTAATTTGTTGAGCAAGACCGGCTTGGTAGCGAATGGTTTCTTCTTTATCAGAGGTCATCAGCCCTTGTTTAGCAAAAAGATCGAGTAGGTTTGTCCCTTTTTCTCTAGGAAATCCGTTTTGGTTTAAATAGGAAATCGCTTCGATCATGTGGCTTTCCGGCACCATAATAGCGTATTTCTGAGGGCCTCCTTGCATACCGGCTCCCCCCGATGACATCGCCACTTTAGAAGCGGGAATCCCTTTACTTTTTAAAAGGACAAGGATGACATTGGCTTCTTTTTCATGGATATTGCTGACAATTTCATAATTTTTTGCGCAGCCGGCAAAGAGGCATGTAAGAAAAATAAGGGCAAGCCACCGAAAAAGAGGCCGTTTGTTACAAAAAACCTGAGTTGCAGTAGACACAATCCGTGATATCCTCTTATGTACATTTTGCAAAGGGGAAAAAATCCCTTTTGCCAGAGCTTATTATAACATTCTAATAGGTGGATTGGCAATAGTTTTCCACTAAGAGAGAAAAAGGGAGCTCCTTGCTTTTTATCCATGCAACTGAGAGGTTCGTCTCTTCCTGCTCCGCCTTAGTTTTCCACTCTGGCTCAGAACAGCAAGCATAACATCTTGATCATTGCGCAACTGATAGCCAACGTGATCAAGAGCCATAAAGCTCTGCTTCACGCGGCGGCAAGAGCAACATCAATTGCGCAGCCTGTGGCGAGAAGGATGCAGACTACAACGTTGCATGTGTGATTGCTTCAGGTGGGGGCGAGCGTAAATCGCCCCGAATCGTGGTTTACGGCGCAGATGATTGTGAACATATTTAATGGCTCGCCCGTCGTGATGAGCGTTATTTTAAACGAAAAAACCTAATTTATAACG
>CAYTIT010000222.1:0-2463 GCA_964437975.1 uncultured bacterium | reverse complement strand
CACCGCATCCATGAAATTCTCTCTGGAACAATTAAGCGTATTGTCAAGGGAGCTACCCTTATTGTCGACCTGGGTAAAGTAGAAGGAATCCTTCCCTACCGCTTTTACCCAAAAACTGAAAAATACTACGTCGGCGACCGGATTCAAGCCCTTCTTTGGGAAGTGCATGATACCGACAATGGCGGCGCCGAAGTCATTTTATCGCGCAGCCATCCCGAACTTGTTTCCAAACTTTTTGAGCAAGAAGTGCCTGAATTTAGCGATGGAACCATCGGCATTAAAAAAATCGTACGCGAGGCAGGCTATCGAACAAAACTCGCTGTTTACTCTAACGATCCTAAAGTCGATCCCCTTGGAGCCTGTGTCGGTGTCCGCGGCACCCGAGTAAAAAACATCATTCGCGAATTAAACAACGAAAAAATCGATATTGTCATTTATCAAGAAGATCCGATCGAGCTTCTTAAAAGCCTGCTTTATCCTATTGAGCCTAAAAAGTGGACCTACGAAGATAACCTCATCACTCTTGTCGTTAACGATGAAGACTACCCGATTGTCATTGGAAAAAAGGGGATGAATACCAGGCTCAACGCCCAGCTAGTAGAAGCTGAAATTGAAGTCAAAAAAATGAGCGCTTACCAAGCTGCTTTGGCCTTTGAACAACAACAAATTCAACACGAAGCTGACGAAACACTCGATATCCCCATCGAAACAGTTGAAGGGATCAACTCTTTTATTATTGAAAGTTTAAAAGAAGCCAACTTTGATACGCCGCGAAAAATTCTTCAAACCTCGCCTGAAACAATTTCAAAAGCAACAGGCATCAGCTTAGAAATGGCAACTGATATTGTGGAAAAAATACGCAAAATAAGGACGTAAAAATTTGACCAAACACCTGAAACTAAAAGTCAAAAACACACAACTTGCAGCAGCGCTGCAACTCAGTCGCAAGAAAAAAGAAGATAAGCTTGCAGCAGAAAAAAAAGCCAAAGCTCCGCCAAAGAAAGCCGCTGCCCCTAAAAAAGAGGTGGAAAAGAAAGAGGCTCCCGCGATTGAAAAGCCACAGCCAGCGGACAAGCCCCTTGCTCCTTCTTCGTTGCCACCAAAAGAAGAACAACCCGCTGCTGTTTCAGGAGAAAAATCAAAAGGAGAACTCGCAAAAAAACAACCACCTTCTCCGCCTAAAAAAGAGACCTCGTCCTCTTTTGAAACGCTCAAAAAAAGACAAACCATGCCCCCGGCAAAAGAAAACGAGGGTTTTCGCGCTCAGGTTTCGCGTAAAAAAGGAAAAGAGGTTAAGCCCAAACCCACCCCCTTTGAGCGTAAACCCTTCGATGCGCGCGATCGCCAAGGATTGCGTGTTGGCGAAGAACAAGTGTGGCGCCGCAGAAAGCCTCGCCATCGATCAGCCCCCAAACAACACATTGAAGTCGTCCGCCCAAAGAATCTCTCGGTCCGCCTTCCCATTTCGATCAAAGATCTTGCTCAGGCGATGAAACTCAAAGCATCAGAGCTCCTCGCTAAACTCTTTTTACAGGGCATTAAGCTCACTCTTAACGATCACCTAGATGATGAAACAACGATCCAACTTCTCGGTCACGAGTTTGGCTGCACCATCGCTATCGACACGACAGAAGAAAAGCGCCTGCGCGTGACAGATAAAACAATCGCCGAGGAAATTGCCGAAACATCCATAGAATCTTTGACTCCTCGCTCGCCTGTTATCGCCTTCATGGGACATGTCGACCATGGAAAAACAAGCCTTATCGACGCCATCCGCAAAAGCAATCTCGCAACCCACGAAGCCGGAGCGATTACCCAACATATCGGCGCTTTCCGTTGTCACCGCAAACAAGGTGATATCACCATTCTCGACACCCCAGGCCACGAAGCCTTTACCTTAATGCGCCAACGCGGCGCGGCCCTGACCGATCTTATTGTCCTCGTGATTGCGGGAGATGAAGGCATTATGCCACAAACAGACGAAGCCATCGAGCAGGCCAAAGGGGCAAACGTTCCCCTACTCGTCGCTTTGAATAAAAGCGATAAACCCAGCTTCAACGCCGACAACATTTACCGCCAACTCGCAGATCGGGAACTCCTTCCTGAAAGTTGGGGTGGTGATGTGATTACCGTCAACTGCTCGGCAACGACTAACGAGGGAATTCCCGAACTTCTCGAAATGCTCACGCTCCAATCGGAAGTTCTCGAACTGAAAGCTAACAAAGACGCGCGCGCGCGCGGTACTGTCATTGAATCTGAACTCCACAAAGGGTTTGGCGCCGTTGCCACTGTTTTAGTCCAAAATGGGACGCTCAAACTAGGTGATGCCATTATCTTTGAAGATGTCTATGCACGCATTAAAACCATGCACGATGAGCACGGAAAAACTGTATCAGAAGCAGGCCCCTCCTGCCCTGTAAAAATCACAGGACTTTCTGGCGTGCCTCATGCGGGATGCGAATT
>CAYTIT010000221.1:0-2469 GCA_964437975.1 uncultured bacterium | reverse complement strand
AATGCTTTGACAGGGAAACCCGTTCACCTCGTCACAGTGAATGATTATCTCGCATCTCGAGACTGTGAGTGGATTGGCAGCGTCTTCCGCTTTCTCGGACTGACAGTCAAAGCGCTGACAAACGCAACTCCTCCTCATGAGCGCAAAGAGATCTATGCCGCCGATATCGTCTATGGAACAGCTTCCGAGTTCGGCTTCGACTATTTAAGAGACAACTCGATGGCACAAACTGTAACGTCGCAGTCTCAGCGCGGCTTTTTCTACGCTATTATCGATGAAGTTGACTCCATCCTCATCGATGAGGCGCGGACGCCACTGATTATCTCAGGCCCAGCTAGCGCCTCAAAGCAGATGTACCAAGAGCTGCAAACGCCCGTTGCTCATATTGTCCGCCTTCAACGCGATTTATGCCAAACGATCGCTTCTGAAGCGCGCCAAATCTTAACGCAACTCGATTGTTTTCAAGCAAGTGAAGAAAAACCCCTACGCAAACTGTCGAAAAAAGAAACAGAAGAGGCAAACGCAGCTTACCGCAAACTCTGGCTGGTCAGCAAGGGAATGCCTCATAACAAAATTCTCAAGCGCGTCCGCCAACACCCCGACATGCGCGCTGAGATCGATCAATGGGAAACCTACTTTTACGCCGAACCGAACAAAGAAGAGCGCCTCGACATGCTCTCTTCTCTTTATATTGTGATCGAAGAGCGGGCTCAAGAGTTCGAACTTACCGATCGAGGCATTCAAAAATGGAGCGATACAGAGGGAAACTCTTCTGCTGACTTTGTCATGCTCGATTTAGGCTACGAATATGCCCAAATTGATGGTCAAGCGTTATCTGACCAAGAAAAGATCGACAAAAAAGTCGCGTTGCGCGAAGAAGACAGCCGCCGCAAAGAGCGCGCGCATAATTTGCGGCAATTGCTGCGCGCCCACCTGTTAATGGAGCGGGATGTCGACTACATCGTCCAAGAGCAAAAGATCGTCATTATCGACGAGCACACTGGGCGTCCACAACCGGGACGTCGCTTTTCAGATGGGTTGCACCAAGCTATCGAAGCCAAAGAAGCTGTCCCCATTCAACGAGAAACGCAAACCTACGCCACGATTACACTCCAAAACTACTTTCGCATGTACGATAAACTCGCCGGCATGACGGGAACAGCGATGACAGAAGCGAATGAGTTTAAAGAGATCTACCAATTAGAAACACTTGAGATCCCCACACACCGCCCCTGCTTGCGCCGCGATGGCGACGATTTGATTTATATGACAGAGCGGGAAAAATATACCGCTTTGATTCGAGATATTATTGAGCTTCACACCCAAGGACGCCCTATCTTAATCGGCACAGAATCGGTTGAGATTTCGGAAAAAGTGTCGCGCATCCTGCGCCAAAATAAACTGTCACATCAAGTCCTCAACGCTAAAAACCACGCCCAAGAAGCCGAAATCATCGCCCGCGCTGGCCAAAAAGGGGCCATCACCGTAGCGACGAATATGGCGGGACGGGGCACCGACATCAAGCTCGAAGAGGGAGTCGCCGCGCTCGGTGGCTTACACGTGATCGGCACAACCCGCCACCAATCACGCCGCATCGATCGGCAACTGCGCGGGCGGTGTGCACGTCAAGGCGATCCGGGAAGTTCCCAATTTTACGTCTCTTTTGAAGATACCTTAATGCGGCTGTTTGCTTCGCCCAAACTCACCGCCATGTTACAGCGCTTCCGCCCACCAGAAGGCGAGCCCATCTCAGCTAAAATCCTCAACCGTTCGATCGAAACGGCCCAAAAAAGGGTCGAGCAGCGCAATTACTCTATTCGGAAACACACCCTCGAATACGATAACGTGATGAACAAACAGCGCCAAGAAATCTACTTTTTCCGGAATGAAGTCCTCAAACAGGCCGATGCTCACCTTGTAGCCGAAGATCTTTTGACAGGCACGTGCCAACAAAAAGCTGCCCAGTGTTTCGTTTCTCGCTCAGCAGAGCAAGGGTGGGATGCTAAAGGGTATGCCAACTTCCTTATGACCCACTTTCCAGTCACTTTTGAAGAAAATGCTTTTGATGACGACTACCTCTCCCAAGAAGAAATCGCACGCCAAGCAAGCGAAAAAGTCCTTTTAGCCTTCCGAGAAAAACTCCAAGGTCAAGCTGCTCTTATTCACTCTTTGCAAAATAAAACGGCAAGCAATGGCGACGACGAGATGGCTGCGCTCGCTCCCGTGATTCAAAGTATTTTACTGCGCAACATCGACCAGCTGTGGCAAGACCACCTCTTAGCCATCGACCATCTACGTACCGAAGTGACATTGCGCATGATCGGACAAAAAGACCCTCTCATGGAATTTAAGCACGAGGCCTTTATTCTCTTCGACCACTTCAGCCAAGAACTTAAACTCAGTATCGGCCACGAGCTCTTTCGGTTTGAACTTCTTCCAGCCGAGCCGCTCCAAGAACTTCAACAATCG
>CAYTIT010000220.1:0-2502 GCA_964437975.1 uncultured bacterium | reverse complement strand
GGCGTGGGTTTACTGTGTTGAGCATCATTTATACTTGGGTGAAAAATTTAGTTGGGCAGGTTCTACCGATTGTGATTGGAAAATAAATTTGACAAAAGAAAATGCCCTAGATTTACGTCCTCTGAAGCAGCCCCTATTCATGGATAGGGGCAATGCAAGAGGGTCTTAAAGATAGGAATATTTTTGCATGTCAAGTTCATTTTCCAATCACAATCGGTATAGACAAAAGCCGCGCTCAAGCGGGCGGGAGCCGAACTCAAGAAAACCAATCCAGGGATTTCTATTTCCGGCTTCTTAAAATTTTGCTCTTGTACAATAAACAGTCGTTGACATACGATCTCTCCTCATTTAAGGGGTCTTTAGCTCGTGAGGCTAGAGGGCGGCGTATGCGCATAAAACTATGGCGGTTTTTCGCACAACCCTAAAGGTTTTTATTTAGACTTAACTTTTATTGCTTTTCTACCGAGCGTGATTCAAGAAGCGGGAATGTTGCCCCAGCCAGCGCGCCAGATTTTTTATCGGCGGAGCCGCAGCCGATCAACAAGATGGCGATGATGGCACAGGCAACAACCCGACTCTTGAGTTACGCTCGGTATAAAAAGCAGTAGAAGAAAAAAAGAGCTTACTTGCTCAGCCGGGAGGAGTGTCCGAGCGGCCGATGGAGCACGCTTGGAAAGCGTGTATACGTTAATCGCGTATCGTGGGTTCGAATCCCACCTCCTCCGTATCTTTCTCGCTTACCGCACCTAAAAGAACCTCGGCTAAAAAATCTTGGATGGAAGGAAACGCGCGCTTTTAAAAAATTCTCCTTGATTAAGAAGCTGATTTTCTTGTATGGGACTGTCAAAGGGTGCGTGCGAATAAAATTTTGCCGTCTTTTTGAACGAACCGAAACGTCGACGATGGCCTCTACCTTCTGAGCTGTTGTGCGAAAGGAAAAAGTAGATGAAATGTCCATTTTGTAATCACGAAGAATCGAAAGTTACCGATTCGCGCAGCGTGTGTGAAACGAATGCCGTTCGCAGGCGGCGTGAGTGTTTACAATGCGGACGGCGTTTTACAACGTTCGAAACAGTTGATGTCTCTTTGCAAGTGCGCAAAAGAGATGGGAGCTTTGAAGATTTTCAGGTTGATAAGTTGATGCGAGGCATTGAAGCTGCTTCTAAACACACCCGCATCAGCCATGACCAGGTGCGCGACGTTGGCTCTTCCATTGTCGCCGAACTCATTGAAAAGCAGCTGCGAGAAGTTCCCGCGACAACACTTGGCGAGATGGCGATGGAACGGCTCCGTCGTCTCGATACTGTGGCTTATGTTCGGTTTGCGTGCATTTACCGCCGCTTTAAAGATGTGGATGAAATCATGGAGGCCATCCATACAGCAACGCCTGAAGAGCCACTGGGAATGAAACCGTCTTGAAAAGAGACGTAGACTGAAAAAACAGGTCAACTACTATGCCATTAACAAAAAAAGAAATTGAAGGGTTTAAAAAGCAGCTCGAAAAGATGCGCGAGCAGCTAACCCAACATGTGCGCAAGACATCAGAAGATGTGAAATCTTTGGAAGAGTCAAAAGGTTACTCCCAACATCAGGCCGATGAGGGTAGCGATGACTTTGATCAACAAATCGCCATCGAAGTCTCATTGAAAGGGCAAGGAGTGCTCCGCGAGATCGAGCGCGCTCTTGAAAAAATTGAAGAGGGAACCTACGGCGTTTGTGATATTTCCGGTGAAGAGATCCCGAAAAAACGCCTCGAGGCAGTTCCCTACGCCACCATGACGACGACAGCGCAGGAAAAATATGAAAAAGGGATGCTCTGAAAAGAAGCAGGAAGGGGCAAGGCTGTGCTCTTTGAAAAAGCGCCTATGGCTTTGGGTCGTGTGTGGCTTGGCCTTATTTGCCCTTGATTTTGGAACTAAAGCGTGGATGAACGATCTGTTCGCAAACAGCGTTGTTGTGCATGATCCCACCTACCCTTATGGAGGCATTGGGGGCTTTCAGCAATTTCTGGGCATTGATTTTTGCCTGCATCGGGCAACGAATCGAGGTGGTGCGTGGGGAATGTTTGCAAGCTATCCCTATTTCCTATTGGGGTTGCGCCTGACCATTTGGAGTGGCCTACTCGCCTACGCTCTATGTGTCAATCGGTTGCGCTCACGAGATTTTCCTTTTTTGTTGATCTTGGTCGGCGCAAGCGGCAATATATTTGATTTCTTTTATTACGGGTATGTCATTGACTTTCTCCACTTCGTTCTTTGGGGCTACTCTTTTCCCGTCTTTAATGGGGCCGATACGATGATTTTTTGTGGAGTTGTTCTCTATTTGCTACAACTAATTTGGAAAAAAGATGAGTCTCTTTCCTTTTCAGATCACACCGTCACTTAAAAACGCCGGACTGCAAGGGGCTAAGTGGCTGACGTTCCGCGTCCTTGCCGATACGAGTGACATCGCAGAGCTGATGGCACAATGTCCAACGCTCCTTCTATGTAATGTTGCGGAGCG
>CAYTIT010000219.1:0-2521 GCA_964437975.1 uncultured bacterium | reverse complement strand
CCTAGACTGATTTAATCATAATTTATCACTCCTTAGAGAATATAAGAAAGAATCAATAACGAATATTTTTTCACTCAGCATCGAACAAGATGACTATAAATCAGCTAACGACAGCTTTAAAAAGGCACTAAAATACGGCGTTAATTTACAAAGTTTGATCGACAGCGCAAATAATGAAAAGTACCAACAATGGTGGGTTAAACATGGCCCAGAAATGGCTAGAGAAGCGTTTCAAAAGCCCGATAACACTTCAGTAGACCCATCTACAGCAGCACCTCACCAGAATAAAGCACAAGGAGTTGAGCTCGATATTGCCCTCGATCTCGATGATGATGATAATGCCCCCGATTTCGACCCCAATGAGAAGAATAATGTGATGAGCAGCACAATGCCCCAAAAACCTTATCTTCTAGAAGAGGCCGGCTAGCTCGATTGTAACGTAAGGACCTGTCCACGCTAGATTGCTATTTGTCAACGAAAGCCCCGTCAAAAAAGTGGGATACATCAAATTGACAGCCCGGTAATATTTGATAAATTGATAGCCCGCTTCAAGAGAAAAAGTCCATTTTCTCTTCAAGCGGCATGTGTAAGTCACCCCCCCCTTCGCATCGACCACAGGGAGGATAAAGTGGCGATTTCCTGAGCGCAAATTATTAGACGAAGCCCCCATCACTCCCGTGTTGTCTTGATCGAGTGTTGCATAAATATCACCGACGAGTAAGGCAAGGTTAACATGGCCAACAATCCCCAACGCACCAAAAAAGGTGACAAGAGGGTCTACACCCATAAGAAGTCCAACTCCCCTAAACCGGCTTTTGATCAAATTGTGGATTGCTTCGGTTGCCATGGGTGGCCATCCACCCGAAAAACGCTCACGCGTTGTCCGCTTTAACTGCAAATAACGGACGCCAGCATAGGCTTTGATATTGAAAGGGTGCCATAACTGGATCTGCTTCCCTCCAATGCCATCGACTTGCTCGATGTCATACTCAACCGAGGAACGCGCGGCGGAAAAGACGACGTCCATCGGACCACTGGCATTTAAACTTTTTAGCTCCTGGCCGTTTTTCGTCGAAATAGAGCGGGAATCTGTTGCCGTGATTGGCGAATAACTTGCCTGCAGATAGGTGTGGTTTTTAAACCGGTACCCTACTTCATAAGCTGCTGTCCATGTCAAGTGGGTCGAAACCGCCTCGGTCTTATCTGGTTTTCCCGGCTCGCGCAAGAGGGCAAAAGCAAGATCACTCCGGCCAGGAGAGGGCTTGAGCCACGCACTCGTCAAGCGCCCGTAAAGCCCAGATGGCTCTAGAAGAGAGCGGGCAGCGAATATTTTTTTTGATTGAAGACTCTCAGGGCGAGGGGTTGGAACGAGCGAAAGGCGCACAAAAGGTCCTCCCCAACCGAAGTTGCCAACCGTTCTACTAGGGTGTGGCGAGGGATTGTTTAAATAACCATTAAATGGACTGATGCGATCAACACCCCTAAAAAAGTAATCTACCTCATACCCAGCGGTCAACTCGAGTGCATAGGCGCTATGGCGTAAAAAATGGGTATACGTCGTCGCTAAACTAGCTGAGGCAAAGCACACCCACCGAAAAGAAGACGCATCTGAGTGAAAACTTTCTGCCCACCGCGTCGTTTCAGAGTCGACGCGCGCCTGGATGTGCCCAGCTAACCAAGCAAGACCCAAATGGCCCGTGATGCTCCAGTTTTTGACGGGAAAATACTTAAAAGAGCTTCCAACGCCTGGCCCCACCCCCCAATAATGGCTGCTATCGCGACCAGTGAGCGAGGAGGGAAGGTCACTTGTCGACATATGGTCTGTCCCAACAAAGTCGGTATAAAGGGAATCGAAAGTACGTCGAATAGATGCGCCACTCAAGCCAATATAAGGCTCGACATCTAAGTGGCCATCTAAGATAAAACGACCAGCAAAAGCGACCAATCCTTGATGGGTCGTTTGTTTTCCAGTCGCTTGCGCTCTGAGTGAATCGCCACCAAACCGACTTTGAAGCATTTGATTGACGTTGAGCGCTGCTCCAGCTCCCGCGTCACTTGTGCGCAAGTAAAAATAGCGCGCATGGATGTTAAGATTCGTATCGGCAAACTGGTAGCCGAGCCCTGCGCGCACCGCGCTGTGGTAGCTAGGGTCGACTTCAAGTAAATGAGCTGTCAAATTGGGCGGCATTGAGAGGTTGATGAACGAGCCATAGGAAAAATCGCTGTCGGTATGAACCGGCTTAAGGTAGAGCCAAGAAACATCGCCAAAAAACTGTCCGGCAAATGTCGGCAAAACGACCTCTGTCGCTCGCTCAACATCGGTTGTTTTTGTTGCATCGGGGTCCTTAGAAGGGGAAGCAAAGGCCGCTAAGCTGAAGGCACTTGACCAGCAAATAACTGCTTTTTGAAGAAGTCGCACGCTTTCTCTCTTTTTTTGCCTTTGTTGTATCTATTTTTACCCGCGGCCCTAAGATAGGTCGATAGGGCTGGCTCTGTTGACGCCCTGTGAGAGGAAAAGGGG
>CAYTIT010000218.1:0-2568 GCA_964437975.1 uncultured bacterium | reverse complement strand
GCCTTTGACTGCCGAGTACGGTTTCGCCTCGCTTTTTTATTTTTTGCTTGCGGGGATTTTTTTCTTTATTCCCGTCTCTTTTGTCTCTGCAGAACTTGCTACAGGGTGGCCGCAAAGGGGCGGAGTCTATGTTTGGGTGCGCGAAGCCTTTGGGCACCGAGCTGGATTCCTGGCGGCTTGGCTCCTTTGGGTTGAGAATGTCGTTTGGTACCCGACGATTCTCTCGTTCATCGCAGGCACGATTGCTTTTAGTATTCATCCTAAGCTAGCCACTCATCCAGGCTACATGTTCACCGTGATCCTCGTCTCTTTTTGGGGGCTCACCGCTCTTAACCTCCTTGGAATGAAAGTGTCTGGATGGATTAGCTCTGTCGGCGTCGTTTTAGGAACGTTAGTCCCTGGAGCTATCATCATTGCGTTAGGGGGCGCATGGTTGGCTTCTGGCAATCCGTCGTCGATTGGTTTTGGGTGGAGTGATTTAATTCCCAGCTTAAACACTCCCGCCCAGCTCTCGTTACTCGCTGGCGTTCTTCTGGGCTTTGCAGGAATGGAAATGTCAGCTGTGCACGCCCGTGAAGTAAAAAACCCCCAAAGTGGCTACCCGCGTGCCATCTTACTCTCTGCTGCTTTAATCATTGCCCTGTCTGTTGTAGGCACACTCGCCATTGCGATCGTGATTCCTCAACAAGAGATCAGCCTTGTTTCTGGAGGGATGGCAGCAATCGCTCGCGTGCTCGATGCTTACCAGTGGGGAAGTTTAACTCCGCTGATTGCCCTTCTCGTCTCTCTTGGCGCGCTAGGCACTGTCAGCACCTGGGTTGCAGGCCCCAATAAAGGGCTCCTCGCGGCAGCGCAAGATGGCGATTTTCCTCCCCTGCTCCACACAATCAATCGCCACAATATGCCTGTTGCTCTTCTCATCATCCAAGCGATGATCGTTTCTTGTCTTTCGGCTCTTTTTCTCTTTATGCCTAATATTAATAGCTCATTTTGGCTTTTGCTCGCTCTCGCTTCTCAGCTCTATCTCGTCATGTACATTTTGATGTTTTTAGCCGCTATTGTTTTGCGCTTTACCCGGCCAGATCAGCCGCGCGCTTATCGCATTCCCGGTGGCAATGTAGGGATGATCACCGTTGCCGGCTTGGGTTTATTGGGCTCGCTATTTACATTGATCATTAGCTTTTTCCCTCCGACCCAATTTGCCACAGGAAATGCCTTGTTCTATGTTCTTTTCCTAGGTGGCGGCATGGTCCTTTTTTGCTCTGCACCTTTTCTTATTTTGCTGTTTAAACAACCGAGCTGGAAAACTCCCATCCCTTTTCAAGAAGACGACTAAAGAAGCCACCACGTCGCTAACGAGAGGTAGATTAAGGTCGTGATGACGTCGGCAAACGACAAAACAACAGGACCAGATGCTACGCGCGGATCCCACCGCCTCACGTGTAAAATCAGCGGAACAGCAAGGCCAAGTGTCGCCGACACAAAGACAGACATCATGATTCCAAAGGCAATTGTCAGCGCGGGCATCACACCATCGCCCCAAAAAAGCGAAACGGCGCCGACAAAAAAACCACAAGAAACGGCGAGGAGCCCAATAATTTTCCATTCGCGAACAAGATACCCTACGACATGGCTCAGTCGACTGGGCTGACGCCTAAGGAGTTGAATGCTCTGTGTCATTGCCTGCATCGAAATCGACTCAGATAATGTCAACACCAGAGGGATAAACATCGCGAGCAAAAGGACTTTGGCGAGCACTAGCTCGAACACTTGAGAGATGATCGCGCAGGCAAAGCCGCCAAATAAATTGCAAAAAATCCATGGCATCCGCGCGCGGTACCCTTGCCATGCGGTGACGTGTCTTCCCTCCTCGACATAGATTCCGATAAGCTGAAAAATTTCAAACCGCCGACGTGAACTCGCGACGTTGACTTTCTCTTCTAAGTAGTTCCCCACATCGATGACCCCGAGGAGTGCCCCTCGCTCATCGACAACAGGAAGTGCGAGCAGCCGATGAGTTTCTAAAAATTCTAACGCTTCGCGCAAGTTTTGTTCCCCTTTCAAGGTAATGATAGAGGTTTCCATCACATCGCCAATCAAGGTTTCGGGATCGGAAAGGAGCAATTTTCGCGTTGGAACAACCCCAATCAATTTGCGTTGGTGGTCAACGACATAAATGTAGATGATTTCATCTTCGATATGTTTCCCACGCAAAAAAGCGAGTGCTTCTTCGATCGTCTGATCGATATGCACAGTCGTACGGACCGGAAGAATGTAGTCGCGAAGCTTTTGGCGAAGATTCTTGCTTGTCATAGTTGCTAGTTTACACTAACTGCCGATGGAAAATCAATTTTACGATAAGAATCAACAATGCCCGCTCTGCTTCCCAAATCGATACGCCTCCTTATAGCGGGAAAAACCTTGGAACAGCCCCTACGAAGCCGCCTGCAGAGGGGGTTGAATGGAGGGGGAGTGGTCCACCAGGAAGTAACGACCTTAATCATCCTCCGCCTTTGACATCCTCTCCCACCTAAAGGAAGGAGATTCCTGAGAAATTATCCCACGAGT
>CAYTIT010000217.1:0-2587 GCA_964437975.1 uncultured bacterium | reverse complement strand
GTGCTAGAATCAATATTTGCAACTGCTCTAGGCATAATTCACCTCGTTTTTTTATTTTTTTAAGGATTTTATTTAAAAAAAACAAAAACCGACATTACCATATCACGACTTTATTTTTTACCAAAAGTAAAAATAAAGTTTTGCTCTATGCTGATTTCTCAGTCTAAGGTGGTTGGATCGGGCTCTTGTGGCGGCGATGAAGGGCGACAAAAGCGGGAGAGAAACCTATCGATCCGCTGAATGCAAACGCGTGCACAGGGCGTGCCAAAAAGCAAGCTTGTGAGAATGGTGGCGATCGAGAGGCTGCCGAGGAAAATATCTGTGAACCAATGGGCTCCTGTAATTAAGCGTGGAAGGCAGAAGAAGACGGAATAAAGAATGGCATAATATCCCGCTTTTCTCCCGATGAGGTGAAAGGCAATAAAGGCAAAGGAAAGGATAAATGTTCCGTGGTCGCCAGGAAAACTTTCATAAGAAAGGTCTTTCACCTTGATCCAGTGAATGACGCTAGAAAGGCGAAACGAGGTAGGGTCAAGGGCAGTTGGACTTTTTCTTTTGCAGTGAAGGAATTCAGGGAATAACGTGCCATTGACAAGGGCGATGATCAGGGCGAGAGCAGCTAAAGAAAAGAGAAGCTCAGCGGTTTTGCGGCGCGGTTTTTTCTCAGGAGGCTGCCAAGCCGGAACAAAGAAAAACAAGATGACCGAGACGTCGTGAATCCAGTCCATGGTTCGGCTCGTATTAAAAGCCCAGAAGTGTTGCCAAAATTTGCTCGTTTGAATCCAAGGATTTAATGTCGAAAAAATCGCTTGATCGCACCGCTCCCATAAAGATGCAGTGAGCGGAATCTTCCAAGATAAAAGGAGAAGAAGCGCAAGAGTCGGGGGGATTAAAAGCACTTTGATATTCCAAAGAGAAGGAGCATCGGAAGGCATTAAGTTTTTTTTTGAAAACATGTTCTTAAAAAAATCAAACCGAAAGCAAAACATAAGGCCAAGGGGACTCCAAAAATAGCCCACGCTGGAGCGATGACCTGGCTTTCCCCCAAGATACTACAAGCGTCGAGTAAAGCAAACAAGAAAATTTTACAAAAGATGGCGCTCGCGAAAATAAAAAAAGGAGAAAAATTGCGCCTGCAAGAGACACAAAAGGGAGCAACGCCGAGCACAACAAGGAAGGGAAGAAAAGAGGTAGCAAGGTTGAAATAAAGGTGGGTTTGCGCGGCTAAAAGGGTTGCCCTAGAGGGAGAGGATGTGTTTGATGCGTGTGCGGCAAGAGATGTGAGCGGGAGTTGGCGAAGCAAATCTGCTGAGGTTTGGTGCAAGTTGATCGAGGGGTGAAGTTGCGTGAAAATATAGGTCGGAAAAGAAGCACATTTTTCTAGGCGTCCCTTTGGGCAGCGCACCATATGGTCGACACAGACCCCCCTTGGGTGGGGTGGGGTTAAAATCAACGTTTTTGCATGCCAGATGTCATCGACAGAATAGACGAGAAAAACGTCGTTGAGCGTGGCGGTTTGCGGGTCGTAACTTTGGTAAATCAGCGCGGCGTTTTGATCTAAAGAAGCGGCATGCACCGAGGGAAGTGTTAAGGGGGAGCGTTTAAGGTGGGTGTACTCAAAGCGGTCGATAGCAGCACAACACGCCGGTAAGACATACTCAAAATTAAACAGATTCGCCAAACAGCAGCAAAAAGCAGTAAAAAAAAAGGGGCGAAAGAGCGAAAAAAGAGAGAGACCCGCTGTTTGGAAAGCGAGAAGCTCGTTGGCCCGGTTCAGTGTGCACAGTACCTTGACTGTTGCAATCGTCAACGCAAGAGAAAGGAGAAAGTTGGCGCGTTTGCTAAAAAGGGCGAGGTAGTAGAAGGCGATATCAGCTGCAGAGGCGGCAGCACCTTTAGTTCCCGCTTTAAATTGAATCGAGTAATCGATTAAAAGGTAAAGGAAATAGAGTGAACAGAGCACGAGAAAAAAGGTCTTGGCTATCTCTTTACACAGGTAGCGTTGCCACAGCTTTTGGTATCTCATGCTTGTCCTATAGAGGTTTTTTTAACGAGGTAAAAGGCAAATAGGGTCATCACAATAAGGGGGAAAAACGCTGCCAGCAAGGAAAGGACGAAAGAAGAGGCAAGCGATTTAGCGGCAACAGAGCCAATCAGCGCGAAAGAGAGGAGAAAAAGAGCCCAAAACAAGGTAGGGCGGCGTTGTTCGCGACCCACCTGCAACCCTAAGCTAAGCCCGAGAAAGGTGAACAAGAAAGTAGCACAACTAAAGTAGATGCGTCGTTGCAATTCAAAACGAACCTTCCAAAAAGAAAGGGTGTGACGAGCTTGAATAAGTTGGTGAAGTGGCAAATGATCGGAATCGATTTTTTGCTGGCTTTTTTGAAGAAGGTGGGAAATTTGCTCAGCGCTTACCGACATCATCTCCTCACTTTCAATAAGCAAGTGGTCGAAAAAAGAGGGGTCTTTTGCTGGTAAGTGGGAAATAAGAGCAATGTTTTTCCCAATAAAATGGTCATCTTTGACGGCGATATTCTGAGCGATCAATAAACGCAAATAGTCTTTGGAGTTGTCTTTCATGGCGAAG
>CAYTIT010000216.1:0-2619 GCA_964437975.1 uncultured bacterium | reverse complement strand
ATTTAACAACTTAGATCAAATTAACAATTATAATCGAACAGATGACTCTAAGATAAACAAGAAAACAACGAACCTGTTCGCAAAAAACATCTTTCCATCCTCTTTTATTCCGACAAGCTCATTGCAGGGTCGCCAGGTGCAGGTAGAACCAAGTCGAGCAAGTCGAATCAAGCGTATCTTTTACCGCTGGTGCTCGTTTGCTTGGCAAAGAAAATCAGTAGAGAGCCAAATAAAATGTTTAAACGAGTTTGCAAAGGAAGGGCTTGAAATTAACGATCTTGGGAAACTCTTATATCAAAAAGCAGTTAACAATTGGAAAAAATTTAAATATACAGATAAGAAATCTTTCCTTCAACTTATTGCAGGGAGAGAAAAGCAGTTTCCTATTAATCACGCTAATTTTATTAATACGCCCTCGAGTTTAGTCGAAACAGTCATGACAGACGCCCAAATTAATCAGATGGAAACCTATTATACAAACAACACGGCAGCATGGCAGCAGACAATCGAATCTCCACGCGTTCACCTAGCTTACTTGAAACGTTTCAAGTCCACATCAACTTTTCCTAACCATGACATTTTCGAAGCCGTGAAAAAAACGCCCTATGCTGCTAAGTCTTTGGATGAGCCTGCCCGGTTTAACTACATGTGTCAAGCACTTGTCAATAAAGAACCCTCTGCTACTAGGCACCTGTACTATAACCTCACGAAAAAGATAGTCCACCGCTTCATGTTAAACGATATTGGTTTTTTTAAGGAGCTTCCTCGCTCTTTTCAGAAAATACTCTTAAGAAGCCCCAATTTCGTCACTGCTTTGAGTTACTGGTCATTTAAAAAGCCCGGGTTTTTTGAATCTCTTCCCTTAATTGCTCAAGAAAGTGTCGGAAAATACATCTTTCATGGAAACGGAAAACATACAAAAGGAAAAATCATTTTACCCCTTCTTGAAAAAAGTCCTTCTTTTGCTAGGGAAAATCTTTACTTTGCCAAAAGCTTCTCCCACCCCAACTTCCTGTTAGTCCATCGCGGCACGCTGCGCGTCAGTCCCGCTCGAGGAGCCGGGGTCATGCGCACCTATATAGCTACGATCCTCGAAGCAATTAAACCAAACATGTTTAAGACAAAGGAAGGCATGTTCGTGCCCGCAACAGGGGGAAGTGATCAGCTTTCAGAAGAGAATCTCCAAAGTTTGGGTTCTTTATTCGTAGAAATTGCGGCTGCAGGCAACTCTTTTCGCACTGGAATCTTGTTTGACGACTGCCTGTTTGAGGCGATACTAAAACTTTCTCCAGCCGACGTTGGGAAAAGTTTTGCTGACCTCTCACTCAAAAAGCAGGCGATGCTTTTCAACTACGTAAGACAGGCCAACAACGACCATGGAAATTACTTTCTGAACGCAAGTGTTCAATGTATTACAGACTTTGAAAACGCAACTGAGAAACAAAAAGAGAAGTTTTTTAGCGAAATCGGCTTTCTTTTAGAATATTCGACCGAGGAAAAAGGCAAATTAATTTTTCAAAAGTATTTTGAAAATAATAAGCCTATAGCGGCTTTTGAAGAAGCTTTAAAAAATGACGCTTTCAAAAAAGATCTGTTGTTTTTAGTCCACAGTCCTGCTGTTGGCCAGCAAGCAAAAGGGCTGCTTGCTTTTGGTCAAGGCGCTCTTGCAAAAGTGAATGAGCTCGCTTTAGAGTATGACACGCCGCCATCTTCAAAAGGTTGGGACGGGTTCTTCTCAGAAGGTTACAATTTCCAAGACAGAGTGTCTTTTTTCAGCAATCAGGTACAGGGAACAGTAAATCGCGATATAGTAGCAAATGCTATTTATACAGACAAACCCCGCAAACTCAATTCTCACGTGCAATGGCTGAAAGAATGGATTCTCGATGAAAAAGCATCTTCTCAGGACGATCTTAAATCTTTCTTGCGCTGTATTACTGGTGCTTCTTCTATCGGGGAAAGGAACGGTATTCAACTTCGCTATACTAAAGCAAATAGATTCAGCGTCCACACTTGCTTTAATCAAATAGATATTCCCCTTTACCTTTCTGAGGCGAAAACAAAAGAAGAGTTTATCAGCCTTTTGAAAAATGAAGTCAAACAAAGCTTGTCTATAATGAACATAAATTAGATCGCGACTCAATATTCCCGCTTCTTGAACCGCGATCAGTAGAGTGTTAGGTTACTGTTTTGTCCCATCATGAGCAGCACGAGCATCATGATAAGCCATAAGAACCTCTTTGTCTTTTTTTAGCTTCTCATCGATGTGCTCCCAAACGTTTCTATTGAGTTTTAAAGCAGAAATTACAAATTCTTTGCTGTTTTTTAATTTATCAGAAGCATGGTTAAAATAAGCTGCGTTTTCTGGTGATTGGTGTATAGCTGCAAGTACGACATTTTTAAATCCATAAAATATATAACTAAACCAGCTTGGCGCATAATATACACCCCAATAAAGAAACCAATTTAGTTTTTGTCTCGGGTTTTTTTCAAACCTTTTTTTATCCAAATTTTTAGGTTGCTTATCTTTATCCTTAAGTATTTCTTTGGCAAGATTTCCTTTAGTATTTTCAGTTTTTTCTTCATTTTCTTTATATGTAGGGCTAGAATCAATATTTG
>CAYTIT010000215.1:0-2620 GCA_964437975.1 uncultured bacterium | reverse complement strand
CCCTCATTTTCACGAACAATGTAGCCCCCCACTCGACTTCGATCACTCTCTTTTTCCCCACATCGACCCTTTACTTGCTCGGGGACGAAAAGATCCCTTTTCACACGGAATTGCGCGCTATGTTCCGTGGACATGCCATGAAAGCTCAACACAGTTACATGCTAAACTTAACGGATCTGATCTCTTTAGGCAGATCCCTTTAGAAAAACTCGAAGGGCAGCCGTTCTCTCTTTCCTATGAAGCGCGCCTCCTTTCAACCGGGCTATATATTCGCTATACGGCGATAAGCTCTAAACCTTCTGTTGTCGGGCTCCACTACTATTACGCCCAAGGAGACCGAGCTCAAGTACAAGGAGAGGTCGAGCCCATATATCGCGACGGCGCTCAGTGGCACCCCCTTCCATCGGCTTGGACGAAAAGCCGACCCACCCACCTCTCTTTGACCCTCGATCAACCAATTGACTATGGATTTGCGCCGAAAAAAAAAGAAGCAAGCGACCGCGATTACCACCTCTTATTGACAACTCCGAGTTACGAGCTTCATGTGAGTTTGATGACTGTAGCGCTCACTGAGACCTCGTTTCAGCTCTACCACCCCCAAAACAGCTCTTATATCTGCATCGAGCCCCTCTCGGCGCGCAACCCAGCAACCCCCTTGTTAACCACCTCGACGCTGGAAGTTAAATTGCAAATCTTTCCCATCTAAATTGTGCCAGCATGGGAAAGAATTTTCTTCGACTTTCCTTTGGTCTAGCTTTAATCGTTAAAATTTTTTACAAAGAAAAAAAAAGAGATGCGAGAGCAAACCTATGAAACAAAGCAAACGGATTGTCATTCTCGGCGCTGGATTTGGCGGCGTTTACACAGCTATCCACCTCGAGAAAAAGCTGCGACGCAAACACACCGATTTCGAGATTGTCATTATCAACCGGGACAACTACTTTACATTTCAACCGATGCTCGCCGAGGTTGTCGGTGGATCGCTCGATATCCTCGATACAATCAACCCGTTGCGCCGACTTCTGCGCCGCACGACCCTCTATATTCGCGACATCGAATCAGTTGATCTCGGAAAACGGCGCGTTTGGCTCTCGCCTAAGTACTCTCATAAACCGACTGAACTCGCGTTCGACCACCTTGTGTTGGCCCTTGGCAATGTGACCGATTTCCGTGGGATTTCGGGCTTACATGAACACGCGCTCCCCTTCAAAACGCTTGCCGACAGCATTGCCCTCCGCAACCAGGTGATTGACGTGATTGAAGCCGCCGCTTGCGAAGAAAATCCAACATTAAAAAAAGAGCTCCTAACATTTGTCGTCGGAGGCGGTGGGTTTTCAGGGACAGAGGTCGTTGCAGAGCTCAATGACCTTGTCCGCACCTTGGTCAAACGTTATGAAACCATTGACCCCCATCAGGTTCGCGTGATTTTGATCCATAGCAAAGACCGTTTGATGGAAAAAGAGCTCAGTCCGTCATTGAGCCGGTACGCCGAAAAGCTCTTGAAAAAGCGGGGCGTTGAAATCAAACTTCAGTGTCGCCTCGCCTCTGCTACGCCAAAAGAAGCTATTTTGGCCACAGGAGAGCGCATTTATGCAAAAACCATTATCTCGACCGTCCCTTCATCTCCCAACCCTATCATCGAAGCCCTCCCTTTAGAGTTGGACAAGGGAAAGGTAAAAGCAGATGCAACGCTTCAAGTTGACGGGCATGATAATGTATGGGCGATTGGCGATTGCGCTGCTATTCCTAATGTCCTTACGGGTGGCATATGTCCGCCGACAGCGCAGTTTGCAATTCGCCAAGCTAAAATTCTCGCATTGAATTTAGTTGCAGCTGTGCGTGGCGGTGCTAAAAAAGAGTTCCGGTTTAAGGCGCTTGGCATGATGGGCGCGCTCGGCCACCACTCTGCTGTTGCCGAGATGTTTGGGACATTTAAGTTTTCAGGACTTTTTGCCTGGTTTTTATGGCGCGCTGTTTACTGGCTTAAACTCCCCGGCCTTGACCGCAAACTAAAAACAGCGCTGGCATGGCTTCTCGATACGATTATGCCTATCGAAACGGTGCAAGTCAAAGCAGCTCCAACACAAGGCATTGCTCAACTCCACTTTGAAACTGGCGAAACAATTTTTAACGAAGGAGATACAGGAGACTACCTCTATATCATTGTCAAAGGAGAAGTCGAAGTATTTTTTACCCGCGATGGCAAAGAACATGTCATTGCTCAACTCGGCAAAGGAGAGTATTTTGGCGAAATGGCCCTCCTTAACCAAAAAGCCCGCCTTGCGACAATTCGTTGCTTGAGTCCAGTTGATGTGCTTGCTTTGAAAAAGCAAGATTTTGGGATTCTTATTTCGAATTTCGGTGAGCTGCGCAAAGAGTTTCACACAACAGAACAAGAGCGGATTAAAGAGTTAAAAAGCGATGCGTCTTAGTGCTATAGACCCAGCAGAGCTTTCCAAAAATTTCTGAAGACAAGGGAAACTAGAACCGTCGCATCTTTTTTTGCTCGCGCCGTTCTTTTTGGATCAACCGGAAAAAAGTGCCCGACTCTTTGACAGCAACACCTGATAAAGCAAGCAACCCAATGAGGTTGGGAAACGTCATCAAGCCATTCATGATG
>CAYTIT010000214.1:0-2624 GCA_964437975.1 uncultured bacterium | reverse complement strand
CGGGGTGCGGGGCGATTTAAGCACCCTTTTTGATAGTAGGGAGTGAAGACTTTATATGGCGTTTGATCCGCCTTGAGCACTTCCCATGGCTCCCAAAGAAGCGAGCCGTTAAAACTCTCACAAACGACTTTGCTTTGTTTAAGACGCTCTTTAATTTTTTTGTCGCGCTCATTTTGCCACGGTTCATAACACCGGTTCCAATAAACCGCGCTTGCATCGCACTGTTGGATCAATGCCCACAGAATCTCTTCTGGATCACCTTCGAAAACTCCGAGCGCTCCGTCAAGCGAATGATTAAGCGCGTTTAACGCGTGGTGCAGCCAGACGCGGCTGGCCGCCCCTAAAAACTCTTTGTCTCCGTGTGTGCGATCTAAAATATAAATGGGCAGCACGTGACCTTGTTGAGCGGCATGAACCAATCCGGGGTTATCTGTGACCCGAAGGTCACGCCGAAACCAAAAAATTACCGAGGGGGTTTTCATACCTCAGACTTTACCCTTGTCCATAGAAACATTTCAAACCCAAGGCGACTACCAATCGCAATCCACGAGTCGGGATCGGTCGACTTGGGGCACTTGGCCCTACCACAAAAATCGATGCGTCTTCATATTCGCCTCGCGCACTTTTTCGACTTTATCTTTTAAGGAAACAAGCGAAGGAGCGACCACGCCTCCTAACACCAACCCTCCTAGTCCGATCCAAAAACTCGTAGAATCTTCTAGCCCAAAATTCTTTGTCCCACTCACCATAAACAGGCTTCCGGCGATCAGCATCATTTGTCCTGTTTGGATAAAGTTTTTTGCTGTCGTCCAATCGCACACCTTACTTTTGCCGTTAATTGTGCTCCCTTTTCCCGACGCTCCAGAGCTAACCTGCGTCGGGTCTACAGAATCATGCATAGTCAAACCAGACCCAAAAATGAATTTTGATGGCTGATCTGTCCGGTAAAAATCAAGATCAACTGAGTGATCAACAGGCGCTGTCATATCCACTCCTTAGTGTTTTTAACTTAACTGCGACCCCCCCATTTTTTATAAAAAAAAATTTTAACACTTTACTTACCAAAAAGCAAAAACGAAAGCCCCCCAGCTTTAGCCATGGAGATAAATTTTTTAAATTATATTCCAAAAAAGAAGACAATCAAGGCGGGAAAAATTTGAAGTTGCCTACAAATAGAATAGAAACGTTGTCTATTCTTGTACATATCATGTTGTTTGGCACCCTAAATACCGCCGGCGCGTCATAACAAATCAAGTAGAGGTCCGCCTTAAGGCAATGATACAAGATTGCTGTATCGAACTTAAAACAGGTTGGACAAACAGCTAGGGGCTCCTCTAGAAACCAACAACATGTTTGATCGTTTTATCTATACCCTTCCACTAAAAGTGATGAACTCCGATGAAAAGATCCTTGAAAGGAGGCTAGACGCGGCAAGACAAATCTACAAGACCTCTTTAGGAAAAGCCCTAAGGCGACTAAAGCTTTGTCGAGAGAGCAAGGAGTGGCAAGTCAAGGCTTGCCAGCTTGGGTTTTAACCAGAGACAGAGCCTGTCGCACGCTAAAGAGAACATGAAAGTTATCGAGGCTATAGATGTTGTAGGGAAGAAGGAAACTTCTATTCCGAGAGCTGTAGAGAGCCAGCCTGTTTGTTCTTAGACCCCCCTGATCCAGCGTCCAACGAGGGGGACAACTCAAAGCGGCGGCACGGAGGTTTTTTAACACTCCCGGTAGAGTAGGTTCATCTGCTGATGCTTGAGTCACGTTCGGTATATGAGGCTTTGTGCCTTGCTTTAACCCGATTCTTGCATCATGCTCGGTATAAGTGTATCCTTGTTAAAACAAGGAAGGCTAAGATGCGCAATTTTTGTCTTAAAATAGCTTTAGGCTTGTCTTTGATCTCCTGCTCAAACCGACCTGAAGAAGAGCTCTCTAAAAGTTTTTTTTCGCTCATGGGGTTTGACAAAAGTGTTTGGAAGTTTGTTGCCACCGACAAAGAATACGATAGCTTGCAATACTTTCAATCGCTCTACGCAAAAAATAAAGAGGTGATTTTTGACGAAACAGCGAAAAACCGTATTCCGAAATTGATCCATTTTATTTGGCTTGGCAGTCGCCCTTTCCCAGAAGACTCAGTGGCAAATGTCGTGTCTTGGATTAAGCACCATCCCAAGTGGAAAGTGCTGCTATGGACAGACCGCCCCCGCCCCTTGCCACATCCGAGTATGGAAGTGAGGTTGGTCGAGGATTTTGAGTTTTTGCAGCTGGGTTCTTTTTTTGATAGGGCAAGTAATCGAGGTGAGCAGTCGAGCTTGCTGCGGTATGAGATTCTTTACCAGGAAGGGGGGGTGGCTGTTGATCACGATGTCGAATGCTTTAACGCTTTTGACCCTTTTCAACGCTTGGATTTTTATTGTGGACTGGCTCCTCCGAGCTGTTCGACACTGTATAGCGCTATCTCTATTTGCCAATCTGTCGTTGCCGCAAGGCCAAGGCACCCGATTTTAGGCAAGAGTATGGAGCTGATTGCTCGCTACTGGGATGACGTCACAGACCGATGCGGGGGCAATAGCTGGGAGTCAATCATGCATCGCGTGAACGGAAGGACAACCTTCCGTTTTGTAGAA
>CAYTIT010000213.1:0-2639 GCA_964437975.1 uncultured bacterium | reverse complement strand
TCACGTTGCCAACGTGAGGGTCGTGAGTTCAAATCTCATCACCCGCTTTTAAGTCGCGCTTATGGAAAATCAAACTTTCGAATCAGATCAAGTCAGCTTTACAATTACCAGACAAGAAAACTGCGTTGTTCACTACAAGGCCAAAGCGAGCCCAGCTCTTGTTGCTCAAGCAAAAGACAAGGCGCTTCGCTCTCTTGCAAAAACTCTAGCTATCCCCGGCTTTCGCAAGGGGAAAGCTCCGACCTCTTTAATCGAGAAGAATTATCCTCAGCAACTCAACGAAGAGTGGAAAAAGAAAATCGCTGACCTTGCATTTGTAGCGTGCCAAGAGACGCAGTTCACCCCCCCTGTCGACCAGGATACAAGGATTAACTTTCAGGTGAATTCCTTTAGCTTAGATGAGGGTGCCGATATGCTCTTTTATTTCGAGTCGGAGCCTATCGTCCCTGATATCGACTTAGACAAGATCGAACTAAAAGAGGTGGTACCAGAAGACATCTCTCCACAGAAGGTCGATGAAAAAATCGCCGAAATCCAGATGTTTTTTACTGAATGGAAACTCATTTTAGATCGCCCTCTTACATGGGGTGATCACGCCACCATCGACGTCACTGTGATCGAAGAGTCGCCCGAAAAAAAGGTGCTCGATCGCGCCCGATTTGAAATCGCCAAAGAAAAAATCGCCGATTGGATGAAAGAACTCCTTATCGGGATGAACATTGGCGAAGAAAAAGAGGGGGTCAGTCGGCCTGATGCCGATGCCTCGGAAGAGACGAAGGCTGCTACTCCGCCAAAAAAAGTTCGGGTCACATTGCATAAAATCGAAACAGGTGTCCTTCCTCCGGTCGATGACGCTTTAGCTCAAAAAGTGGGCGCGCAAGATGTCGCTGACATGCGCGAAAAGCTCAGCACAGTGTTGACACATCAAGCTCAAAAAGCGGTGAATGAGCAGTACCGCTCTCAACTTAATGATCACCTTGTTGCCACGTATTCCTTCGACCTTCCAGCTACTCTTATTCGGCGGGAAATTGAGTTTCGCATTCGACAACTTCTGTCAGATCCCACTTACCTACGCGAATTTTCAGGTTTAGACGAAGAAGCACAAAAAAAGGTTGTCGCTGATTTAGAAGCTCAAGCAAAGCGCGCACTTTCCCTCTTTTACTTAGCGCGCAAGGTCATCCAAGACCAAAATATCACGGTCTCTCCCCAAGAGATGAAAGAAGAGGAGAAAACGCCGCTTGATATGTTGTTCAACAATTCGCCGGGCGCTTACCATGCACAGCAAGATTCTCAGGAACAGAAAAATATCGCTTTTTCCCGCTTAATTTTGAGAAAAGCAGAAGACTACCTTATCGAAAAAGCGCGTCTTGTCGCACCACCCCCGCCTTCGAAAGAGGACGAGTCTCTTGGCAATGATTGAGGTTGGGTGCAAAAAGCTTGACCTCTATCCCCAGCCGGCTATACAAAGAGGTTCTTGTAGGAACTCTTATAGACGAAATATTGACTTGAGTTTTGGTGGTAGATAAACGTAATTTGTGAGGTGGAAAATATCCCTTCTTGAAAAAGTAGTGATGTTTTAAATTAAATTAAATTTGTCTAAAGACCTCACCGCAGGGTATGCGGGAAGTCGCGTTTGTGGACATAGCGTGAACCCATGAGGCCAAGGGCCTTTTCCTCTGGTAGCTATTGCCCAGCAAGAAGCTGTAGGGAGCATCTGATTGCCCACCTACTCGTAGGATGGAGTTTCATCTTGCGCATCTCTTTCCATTAGGTGGAAGAGGATGGCAAAAACAAATGACCGATTTTTTTCTTGTTAGAACCCCTTTTAATCAAGGATTAGCTTAACTATGCCTGTCATTCCTTATGTGATTGAAGATACAGGGCGCGGCGAACGCTCGATGGATATCTACTCTCGCCTCCACAAAGATAGAATCATTTTTATCGGCACCGAAATTAACGACCAGGTTGCTAATACTGTTATTGCGCAACTCATTGTCCTCAAAGCTGAAGATCCAAAAAAGGATATCAGCATTTATATCAATTCTCCCGGCGGGGTGATTTCTTCAGGACTTGCTATTTACGATACGATGCTTTTTCTCGGCGTCGACATCAACACCTACTGCATCGGGCAAGCCTTTTCTCTAGCCGCCCTCCTTCTGTGTGCTGGAACTAAGGGAAAAAGGTTTGCGCTGCCCCATAGCCGTATTATGATTCACCAACCTCTAGGCGGCATTACTGGAAGCTCTGCTGATATCCATATCCAAGCAAAAGAAATCATTAGTCAAAAACGGATGATCAGCGAAATTATCGCCAACCATACGGGGCAACCTCTCGAAAAAGTGATTAAGGATTCCGAGCGGGATTTTTATATGGGTCCGGAAGATGCCGTCGCCTACGGCTTAGTTGATGAGACCCTTCTCCCTACATCTAAAATGGCGCAGGTCTGATTTATGTCAAAAAAAAAACCACCTCATGGAAACGATGCTGAAGCTGCATTTTGCTCTTTTTGCGGTCGCAATGAAGAAGATGTTGCAAAACTCATTTCTGGGCCTCACGCCTTTATCTGCGATCGGTGCGTGCGGTTATCAATGGAAATCGTCGATAAAAAAGAACCCCAAGAAAAAAACTTCAAACTTCTC
>CAYTIT010000212.1:0-2653 GCA_964437975.1 uncultured bacterium | reverse complement strand
CTCTCATCCCTCACCTGAAGAAGAGAGGGTTTTCCCGGCGAATTTCGATAAAAAAATCGAGTTCATGAAGGTAGATGTTAGCAAAAACTTGAGAGGTCACGTTCCCTAAAGGAAGGCCGCAAGGCTCCTCTTTACCGCCAACGCAAAAGCTATCGATAATGATATCGATCAGATTCAACATAGCTGGGTCTGTGATCGACCGCCTAATGATTTGTTTTAAGATAGGGTGACAAATACTATCAAAGAAGCGGTGGATATCTACTTTTAGGACATAAGCCTGTTTTGTCCCATTTGAGCTTATTTTTCTTAACGCGCGTTCTAATGAACGAACCCCCTGATGCGTTCCCTTGCCGACACGACAGGAAAAAGAGTGATAAATAAACGTTTTATCAAAGATGCGTACCAGCTCGTCATAAACGAGGTGATGGACAAGTCGATCTCTAACCGACGCCTTGCTAATCAACCGCTTTTTAGGGTCAAAAACTTGGAAACGATGATAAATTCCATGTGAATACGCTCTTCCCCTAAGGGCAGCGCTCAGCTCAAAAAGATGGTCCTCTATATGCCTTTCAAAAAGTTGAACGTCTTCTTTTTTTCTCTTCCCTACCTTAAACTTCTCCCAGCACAGAAATAAGTGAGAAACTGAAGTAATATCGTCAAACGAGTCGGTTAACACTGACATGGATAACAAAAGCTCCCCTCTAAGCACTCCCCTATTTAAAAAAGTTTACGACCTGTACAAACTCCTCCACCTCTACCATGACAAAATCCCTAAATCCAAGAGATATACCATCTGGCAAAAATGTGAATTGTCTACATTAGATCTTCTAGAATCTTTAATAGCAACAAGTCATGTATCAGGAGAAAAAAGGCTGGCCTCTTTAAGATTCATGAGCCAAAAAATCGACTTGCTTAAGGTGTTAATTCGCCTAGCAAAAGACACCCAAGCCATCGATATCAAAAAGTATGTGAACATCGAAACCGTTCTTCAAGAAATCGGGAAAATGACAGGGGGCTGGATCAAGTTCGTCTCTCGCTAAACACGTCGACTTCATCGACTATTTAGCGAGAAAAGATCGGGAATTTCCGGACACCCCCAACGCCATTGTTGGCGTTGTCGTAGTAGTAGTAGTTGACATCGACCCCGGCCGACGAAAACCCGCCCACCACCGCGGGATTAAATCTGTGACAGCCCATCCGGTTCCACCAGAGAAAGAGGTATATCTGTCTCTTGTATTTCATTTGGGGATATTGAGCTTTTATGCTTTTTCCCTCCAGGCAGTCACACGAAGTTCCACTTTATTTTGCGCACTCTTAAGATCCTTGAACCTTAAAGACTCGGGCACCTGCTCTTTTGCAAAAGAACATCTAAAACGAACTACTTGAGGAAGACATGGCTTTCGGGCAACATTCTTTCATGACCCAAGTGAGGCTTAATATACCCCTTTTCATTTTTTACTTCACCCCCATACAAAAAATATAAACCCTTGGGCCCTACAGGGCTCGGACCAATGCTCCAAAAATCAATGGCCAGGCCAATGGCCAATTTTCTTAGTCCCCATGGCCAAACTTCCGGACACCCCCAACGCCAAAGTAGGCGTTGCCGAAGTAGTAGTAGTCGTCGACATCGACCCCGGCCGACGAAAACCCGCCCACCACCGCGGTGTATTTGTTGCTACAGATCTTTTCCTGACAACGTGTATAGGTCAACGGGCTATTAGGATAGAGCCTCTTGCCATGGGTGACGTAATGTGTCAAAATCGCTGTTGCAACTTCTAAAGCGGTTGGAAGGCTGTAAGCAAGGGAGCTTTTCTTAGCATAATCTTGCAGCAGTTTTTTTTGAGCCTGATAAGATTTGCTTCGGCTATTTGGAATGACATCGGCTGTCATCAAGAGCCAATAAGACTTTTCTACTCCCTTGTCTCCGAGTTCGTTTTTCACATAGCTGTCGTAGTAACTATACTTTGTTGCACGCCCTTTTTGAGGCTGCTCAATGAGCCTCTGCAGCGCATTTAAAGTCAGGGGAGCGCCCCCTACACTTTTTGGAATAAGGACGAGGAGGTGGGTATCTCGAACCTTTTTTTCTGGCCAAAAAGGACAGGGGCTAGAGAGAATCTCATCAATGTTTTTTGGGAGGGGTGGCTCTTCATCAACGATGCCAAAGTACTCTTCCCACTCCTTCGCCCCAAAGGCAATCTCTGGGATCTTTTTGGGGAGGGGTGCTAATGTGAAAGGCTCCTCTGATATCCTTTCGCCCTTGTGCCAAAGCTGGACAAAAGGGTCTGCTGTCCATAGCCAATACCCCGTGTCAGTCAAAAAAAATACTCTACCATCTAGACCAACCTGCGGCGCTTGAGAAACTCTATCCCCTGCATAAATCGTGCAAACGGATTCGCTGTTTGGATCAACGCAATACAGTTTCTTGTCTGACCCCCCAAAGTAGATCAAGCCCTCTTGATCGATGGCGATGGGAGAAGCAATTGAGCAGGGGGTATAATGCTCCAAAAAAATAGTTCCTCCACACTCTACCCCTTTCAAACAGTTCGAATTTGTGACAAAAAAGGTGTTTTTGTCTGCATCAAGGACAAAGGAATCGGTGTTGATATTTTCTTCATTTGTACAAGTGAATTTGCCAAAGTAGATGTTGTCTTTG
>CAYTIT010000211.1:0-2664 GCA_964437975.1 uncultured bacterium | reverse complement strand
AAAGTAGGAAGGAGGTGATATTTGAGCTCTACCAAGCTAGAGGTCATGGTTTTAGACAGCTCGGAGCGAATAAAAATTTTTTTTAAACGCTCTCCTAACACCATGAAATGTGGGGGGGCTTCAACTTTGTTGTTGGGGCAATGTGAGAAGATGAGCCTCACGTAAACAGGATGCAGGAGTGGTCAAAAAGACTTGGCCGAAACGAGACAGTTGAGCGCTGAAGTTTTTGCGCCGCTCGCTATCTAAATGAATATCAAAGTCATCGATAGAAAAAATGGGCGTGCAGCGCGCACGCGTTGTCAGCTGATCCCATTCGGCCATTTTCAGCGCGGCGATGCAACTCCTTTTTTGCCCTTCGCTTGCGTAGGCTTTCGCATCGCGGTTGTGGTGCAAAATGAAAAAATCATCGCGGTGTGGGCCAGATAGAGTGGTTCCAAGAAGGCTTTCTTTAGGGCGGTTTTGCTGAAAGCGGGCAAAGAGTTGTTGCCAAAGAGGTTGGTCAGTTGGCTGTGCGAGTGGGATAGAGGGTTTGTAGTGAACGTCAAAGGCCTCATCGCCGGGACAAAGTTCAGCGCTGTGCGCGGTGAGTTTTGGTTGTAGCTCTTCAATCAACCGCTGGCGCTCTTCGACAAGGTAACATCCCGACTGAGCCATGACCCGTTCCCAACTCCCCACTGCATCTAAAGATTTCATTTTAAGGAGCGCATTGCGTTGCTTGAGGGCTTTGTGGTAGCGAATTAAATGGTAGGTATAGCGGCGCGTTATTTGCGCAAGTTGGATATTGAGAAAGCGGCGGCGATCAGAAGGAGAGCCTATAATCAACGCGCTATCTTTAGGGGCGTAGAGAACCGACGGAAACAAGCCGAGTAAATCAGAGGTCGCTTGTTGTTTTGCGGCGTTGTGATAAATCGTGCGCTTCGCTTCGCTAAACCGCATGCTTAAGGATTGGAGGACGCCCTCTTTTTCAAAGTGAGCTTCGATGTGAAAAGCGGTGTGGCCTTGTTGGATGAGATCAGAGAGATAGGGGGTGCGAAAAGAACGCCCTGTGCTGAACAGGTAAATCGCTTCGAGCAAGCTGGTTTTCCCAGCGCCGTTAGGACCTTGGATGACGTTGATACCTGGGGCAAAAGTAAAGGTCGCATGGGTGTGATTGCGAAAATGGCGCAACGTGAGTTGTTTGAGTTCCATGAAGAGGTTCTAAATCCAGCGTTTTAGGCATGGTTGGGTGTTAAGCAACTGGAGATTGAAGACGCATAGGCATTAAGACAAATTTCGCATCTGCTGTATCTGTAATCAACCCTGGACTGTAAGCATCTGTAAGTGCCAATGCAATCACTTCTTCCCGGCAGTGGCGTAAAATATCGTGGAAAAATAGGGGGTTAAAGGCAATTTCGAAGGGATCTCCGTGGTAGTCAATAGGCATTGACACCTGTCCTTCGCCGATATCGCTGCTCGTAGAGTGGAGAAGTAATTCATTTTGTTTAAAGGTGAAGTGAACAGAAGGGCTGCGGCTAGGCATAAAAAGGGCGATTTGCTTTAAAAGGGCCATTAACTCTTCTTTATGGAGCTTAATAGAAAGAGCCGTTTCAGCGGGGATGATATTCATGTCGGGAAACGTTCCGGCGAGAAGTTGAGCAACCAGAGAAGCAGAAAGTGTTTCAACGCCAATTTTGTCTGGGGTCAAGCGTAAAGTGACCGGCATATCTTGATCGAGGAGCTTGATAATTTCTTCGACGGCTTTCAATGAGATGACATAATCGTGGTCAACGGGGTTGGCTCGTTGGATGGGCGTTGTGAGTTTAGCAAGTCGTTTTCCATCCGCGCCGATAAAAATGGCTTCTTGGCCAACAAGGCGCATCAAGACGCCGTTGAGAATCTTGCGGCTATCTTCTCTTGGAGCGGCAAAAGAGGAGTGAGACAACATGCGTCGAAGGACAGCGCCATCGAGAACAAAGGCGTGAGCTTGCGAGAGGTCGGAGAGGGCAGGGAACCCACTTTTATCCATCCCGCATAGGCGAAAACGGGATTTTCCCGCTTGAATAACAGCCGTTTCTTCTTCTTGTGATTCAATCACGATCTGAGGTGTTGTCAGTTCTCGGATGAGTTGAAAAAAGCACCGCGCAGGCAGGGCCAGTGCGCCTGGCTGTTCAACAAGGGCCTCCATTTCGGCGTGAATGCCGACTTCGAGGTCTGTTGCAGCGACTAAAACACGTCCTTCGCGCGCTTCAAATAAAATATTAGCTAAGATGGGAACCTTGGGCTTTTTAGAGACAGCGCCCTGAATTTTTCCAATCAGAGTGGCGAGGTCAGGTCTTGATAGCGTGACTTTCATCATATGATCGGCTTCCTTATTCTGTAGTATCCAGTTGAGCTTTAGGGTCTGTTTTTTAACGCTCTGGCGATCTCGCGCTCTTTTTCTCTTTTTTGAATTGTTGCGCGTTTATCGTGGAGCTTTTTTCCTCTCGCAACCGCGAGTTTCACTTTCACTCGTCCCTTACTTAGATAAAGAGCAAGGGGGATCAACGTCATCCCTTTTTGATCGGTTGCTCGTTTGAGTTTTTCAATCTCTTTGCGGTGAAGCAAAAGTTTGCGTGCCCGTCTCTCTTCGTGGTTATGGATATTGCCATAGTGATAGGGGGCAATAGAGGCATTTTTAAGCCAGGC
>CAYTIT010000210.1:0-2669 GCA_964437975.1 uncultured bacterium | reverse complement strand
GTTTTATCGCAGCGCGGATAAGGATCTAGAGACTTTTTACAGTCAAGAGCTGCGGTCCGTGCGCAAGCGCTTTCTTCCCTGGGCCAAAAAGCACTACCCTGAAATCGTCGCTCACTTTACAGATGAAATCGAGCGTATTCGCCTTCAGCGGCCGGTTGAAAGGATGGAAAACTGATAAACGCGACTTGCCGCTGTCATCAACACGAGAAGGGTAAACACAGCAGCAAGGATGGTAAAAAGAGAAGGAAAAAGGATCATGGCGCCAAAAAAAAGGAAAGCTTCAGCTCGTTCAATAAGACCCGGGCTGTAGTGAAAGCTTTTTTCTGACTCGTTTTTTTGAAAAATGCCGACAACGAGAAAAGAGGTAATGCAAAGAAGTGAAGCGCCGAGCATCGCCAAACAAAGCGCTCCGCGCGTTTGGGGGTGGACGAGGTAAAGGCCGATGATGATGCTCAATTCGACAAGGCGGTCGGCGAGAATATCAATCACCGCACCTTGTGGTGACGAGGCGCCCACATGGCGAGCGAGTGAACCATCGAGGGTATCGAAAAAACCAGAGATAAGCAAAGCCGTAAAAGCGAGATAGGGGTGGTGAAATAAGAGGAGGAGGGGGAGAAAAAGACCGGTTAAAGCTGCGATAAGGGTGCATTGATGGGGCGATACAAAGCGCGGAAGGGGGCTACTTAGAAGCGGAGCAATGACAAAGCGCTGGTAAGAAGAGCGGAAAAAACGATCAATCATGGCGTTGTTTAAATTTTTTTATTAAAGATTTAACTGCAATAGGCGCGAGGGCAAAGATCGCAAGAATGACAAGGGCGATTTTCATTTGCGTGTTAAAGACAGCATCGAGTGAAAAACTTTGTCCCTCATCAAAAATAGCGCCGAGAGCGTTGCCCGCTTGCGTGTAGACAAAGGAGCCTGGCAAGATGCCAATAAAGGTTGTCCAGGCAAAGGTAAGGAGCGAGACGCCAAAAAAAGCGGGCGCTAAGTTCACAAGCCAAAAAGGAAAAAGAGGGATAAAGCGTAAAAAGAGAAGATAGCTGCCGGCGTTGCGCTCAAACCCCGCTTTCATTTTAACGAGAAAGGGGCCCGCTTTTTTCTTTAGCGCATCGCCAAGAGCTGTACGCGCTGCAAGGAAGATGAGCGCTGCACCGAGAGTTGCACCTATCGTGGTATAAAGTGTCGCGATGAGGCCGAAGAAAAAGCCGCCAAAAAGGGTAAAAAAGACAGCGCCTGGGAACGAGAGGGCAACAGCAACAACATAAAGCGCCATAAAAATAAGTGGTGTCATGATAGGGTGGAGGTCGATGTAGCTTTGAATGGATTGGCGGTGCGCTTTGATTGCGTCAAAGCTAAAGTAATGGTAGGCCCCCGACAAGTAAAAAACCCCCATGGCGAGGAAAATGACGACAAGGGGAATCCATTTTTTCCAGTTCATGGCTAGCGCTCTTAAGTGATGCTTTGGCCCTCATAAAACAAAGAGGTTAGGCTGTGCACGTTATCTCCCTCGATCGGCGATGCCGCTGGTGAAAACAAGGGAGATGAGGGCACAGGCAAAGGGCTGATGTTTGAATCATGATCGGTAGAACACTTTGTGTCAACAAGACTGGCCGCTTCTGAACACACTTTTGGATGAACATACACGCAGTGCGTGTTCATCTTCTACCGATCGCGGTTCAATAGGGGGGAGGTTTGCCACAGCTAGCGCTCGGCGATTTTTTATCGGCGATGCTGCCAGGAAACAAGAGGGAGATGGGGGCACAGCAGGCAGCAACCCGCTTTTTGAATCATGACGATCAGTCTAAATTTACCCCAAGCTGAGAGCGCCTATAAGACGCCCGTGTGTTCACAGTACGCAATTTCTTTGACTCCAGTCGTGCCTTGACAGCTATAACTCCATATCAGGGAAATAGATGCCACATTTAGCAGAGAAGACATCATTTTCATAAAGGCCCATGTGATAAAGGTCACATTGATAGTTTTGGCCAATAGAGCTAGGGGTAGGTTCGACGTCATGATAGGAACAGAGTAAATAGCTAAAGCGAGCACAGCAACTGTTGCAACTAATCTGGCGATTCCCCAAAGCGCGTGAGTCGTTTCTACTTTTTGAACGGCTTTCAAAGCATCCTTGTTATCAACATATAATTTTAGTTTTGCGATTCCAAAGATAGATTGTTGAGTTGTTAAAGAGTGCAAGCTACCAAATAAGAAAAAGATCCAAGAATTCTTCAAAGCTTTTTTCATACGTCGCTTAACTGGTGCTGTATCAACAATTGCAACTTTGCCATCCTGAGAGAAAAATAAATTATCGTAAGACAAATCAGTATATCCTAAACAAGCTAACTTGGCTAAACCCCGAGCCTGGTCGACGTTGAGGCTCACCTGCGGAGCATTTGATCTAAAAGCGTCAGTTTGCTTTCCTTCGCGCCCCCCTTCTTCACGAGATAGACTGAGCTCTTTTTCGAAATTCTTAGATGGTTTTGCAACGTTGCCAGATAAGTTCATGTTTTTAGCCACAACATAAAATTGCTCGCTTTTTGAGTGCCAATAAATATATTGATCCGGAACATCTATATGGTTTTCTAGATTGTTTTTTGTAATAAATTTGCGTATTTTTTGTGCTTTTCTCACGCGATATAGGTTTTATTCACAACTCATGGGGTTATCTT
>CAYTIT010000209.1:0-2693 GCA_964437975.1 uncultured bacterium | reverse complement strand
GACTTTTTTGCCCATGCTCCAATTGGGATGTTTGAGAGCGCAAGAAGGTGTGACTTGGGTCAGATCTTCTTCCGAATGATTCCGAAAGGGGCCGCCTGACGCTGTCAAAATAATCCGCCTCACTCCTTCAACTTCTTCGCCATTGAGACACTGAAAAATCGCGCTATGTTCGCTATCAATAGGGACAAGAGAAACACCTTTTTCTCGCACCCGTTTCATGATGAGATCACCTGCAGCAATGAGCACCTCTTTGTTAGCCAAGCCAACAGACTTACCCGCTTCAATGGCTTTCAACGTCGGGCGAATCCCTCGAGCTCCAACAATGGCGGACACAACAAAATTAACATTGGCATGTGTAGCAGCAGCCTCGAGCCCTGCCATTCCTGCTAAAACGGGAATGTGAGGAAGGCGCTTTTGCAATTCTAACGCTTTGTTGGCATCATAAACAGCAAGAAGCTCTGGGTGAAACTCTCGCGCCTGCTCTTCTAAGCGATCAATATTTGAATGGGCGGCAAGTGCTACAACCTGGACTTTGTCTTTGAGATGGGCAGCGACTTTAAGAGTGCTCTGGCCGATGGACCCGGTGCTTCCGAGCAAGGTGATTTGTTTCTTTTTCATGAGAGATATTTCTACTTTTCTTTAGCGATAGTAGCACATGATAGGCGGTAATGCCAATCAAAAACAGCCCTCCCAGGGTCATTGCTGTCAGACCGGCTGTCGAAAAAGAAACTTGATAAGTTGAGAGAAAATGGCGCGAAAGTGCCACGGCAATCACAGCCCCAAGCGATCCAATCAGACAGGACAAAGTAAGTAGTGGCTTGAGGCGATGACAAAAGAAACGTGCGGTTAAAACCGGAACAACAAGGAGAGCCAAAAAGAGGAACACTCCAAGGGCTCGAAACGCTCCAATTGCTGTCGCTGCTGCTTGAACCATGAGCAAGTGATTTAAAAGAATCACTGGCACTCCAAAGTTACGGGCTAAAACAGAGTCAAATGTCATCAATGCATACCGCTTAAAAAACACTAAAATTAAACCCAGATTGAAGAGAAAGAGGTAAAAAGCCAGCTTCACATCTTTAAGATGGAGCGCATCGACATTTCCCATAATCGTTTCGACGCCTAAATGGGCATTTCTTGAAAAGAGAGTCACCCCCACAATGCCTAAAGCAAAAAAGGTTGTGAATACAAGCCCAATGCTAGCATCTTCCTGCAACCGTAAACTTTTATGAAACCATTCGGTCACAAAAGTCGTCAGAAACCCGGTGATCAGTGATGCAATGACAAGCATTTTGAAATCGAGTGTCATCACCGATCCACCTGCGTGACGGACAAGCAAGAACGTGACGACAATCCCCAGTAAAATTGTATGTGACAGAGAATTCGCTAACATCGTCATCCGACGCAAGACCAGAAAGGTTCCGACTAAAGCAGAGGAACAAGCAATCAAAACCAAAACGAGAATTTGAATTTCGTCACTGGCCAAATTTTCCAGACCTAATTCACCGCGCAAAGCTTGCCCGATTCTTTCCAAGAGGGTCACAAAAAAACCGCCAAAACCTTTGCCCCAATAAGGATTCATCAAATTTCCTCCCTTGTTGGGATCGGCTGATGGTGCGGATCTTGTGTTGGATTTTTGAGAACACGCGTTAAGCTCTCTTCAATTTCAGGAGTTAAGATATGCTCCATTTCTTCTGCACTAAAGTGGACCCGATCTTCACACACTTTAAGTTCTGAAGTGAGATACAGTTCCCATAGGCGGTGCAGACGTACTAAGCGTGCCCCACGACGTTTTCCTTCATGGGTTAATGTCACTACGCGACTCCCTTCTGCCCACCCCTCTTTTCGAATCAGGTAGAGAAGGTAGGAAAGAGAAAAATTAGACACTCCCATTTCATGTTGCAGGTCTTTAAAAGAAAGGGTTCCTCTTTTCCAAAGAGCTTTAAGCACGTGGTCCACTTGCCGCTGCTGCCTAAAACTTCGAATGCGCAAGGCACGTGAAACCCAGCCCCGTTTTGGAGAAAAGAGCAATGATAAAAATGTGAGCATCACTGCAACAAGTAAAATAATCGGGCCTGTCGGAAGCGAGAGCGGATGCTCTGGATCGATGAGAAGCGGCAATTTCACTGAAAGATAAACCCCTAAAAAGCCACTCAGCGTACCCACAACACCTGAAATGATAAACATTTTCCCCAACCGCTCGGTCCACTGCCGCGCAAATGCAGCTGGAGCGATCAACATGCCAGACATCAGGACAACCCCAACACTGCGAATCCCAATGACAAGGGCCAAAATAAGTAAAAAGGAGGTCAAAATATGGCACCCTTTCATCGGAATGCCAAGACTTTGCATGAACTCCCGATCAAATTGCATCAGCTCAATTTGCCTAAAGCGGAAAATCACAAAGCTCATGATGCAAACAGAAAGAAGCGCGTAAATCCCAATATGTTGATCCCCCATCGTCGCAGCTTGTCCAAACAGAAACACCTGAATCTGTTGGTACCAGACAGGATGAGTCATTTGGACCCGACTCGCCAATGTCACCCCCAACCCTAAAAAGAGCGAAAGGACAAGACAGAGCGCCGCATCAGGATGTAACCGAAGTTTTTTTTCTAATTTGCCAATACAAAACAGTCCGAGCCATGCAAAGAGAAACGCGCCAAATAAAACGCAAAAGAATGCAAGCGGATTTGAAG
>CAYTIT010000208.1:0-2703 GCA_964437975.1 uncultured bacterium | reverse complement strand
CAAAAAGCCACCCTCGCACAAAACACCCATGTATATCTCCAACTCGAAGAACAAACTTTTTTTAAAACCGACAAGACTCTTTATCAGATCGTTTATGAGCTGGTCTTTAAACGCGTAGACAAAAACGCCAAATGGGTCAACCTTATCTATGCAGCCAACAAACCAGCAAAGAGCAAAATCACTTTGACCACCCCTAAACAGTTTGAAGTTTCGCCTGCTAACCGGAAACGCTTCGCTACTTTGGGAAAAATCACTGCCGCGATTCATACCCTTGTTTTGTCAGGAGTGATAGGAATTGTTGCTACCGGTGTAGGGGCGAGTGTAGGTGGAACCTTAACCGCAAGTTACCTGCTTTACCTTGCGATGTATAGCGCTGGCCTTCTAGGGATTTCTGTCAACGTGAACGCTTTTGTTCCTTTGACATTTCAAGACTATGTATCTACCAAATCTTGGGACCAAGTGGTGCTGCCGAAAGTGCACCAAAGCATCTATTCTGAGCCACTTGCCTATGCAAAACACCTTAACTTTAACGTTATCGATCTTAATAACGTGTAAGGAACAAAAGAGCCGGCCCCTCTCTTGTGCGATCGACCGCTCCCGCTTCAAGAAACGGGGATGCCCCCTATCTTTCCCCTCACCTTGGGCGCCCTGTCCCCGCTAACAGCTATCAAACTTTTGATTTGATCGGTAGAAAGTCAAATCGCACCTTAAAATCTTTTTTAAAGTTGCTTTTTTTCGCAAAATTGATTAAAATTAACTTTTTTTTCTATTAGGATTTTTCATGGCTAGTGCAATTCATTGCGAAAAAACATCTTCATACCAACCCATCATCAACGAAGATCCCTGCGATTTAAACGTGGCTGAACCAGTGCACCGGTCAGCCAAAAAATTAAAAACATTAAATACTCGTTTTCCGAAAAAAGCGCCTCAAAAAACTCTATCTTTTTGGACTTACCTTGGCTCTTTTCTACGGACCCTCGGGACCATTGGCATGGTAGCCACCACGGTCGCCATTGTCGCTATCGCGCTCTTTTCCCTTACGCTCTTCGCTCTCATGTCGACTGCTGACATTGTCTATCAGATCCGCCAACTCTTCTTCGCAAGCTAACAGCTCTACCGCGCGCAACTCAAGAAGCGGAAATATTGCCCCAGCCAGCGCGCCAGATTTTTTATCGGCGATGTAACCGATAAAGAAGATGAAAATGGCGGCACAGGCAACAACCCGCTTCTTGAACAAGAAAGACAAAGCAAAAGCTTCCCCAACCGCCTTGGTACGGAACCGTATGCCGGGTGGTGTGAGGGGACGGGCCTTTTAGGACCCTCCTACTCGATCACTCGAACTTCTTTCCTTCAGCACAGTCTTTAAGAGCCCTTGAAAGATGCATAGTCGCGATCATGGCTGCTCCTGCTGGAAACTTAATCTTACGTAACATAAGCATCACGTCCATTTGAACCCCCCCAGGGGTCTTTTTTTTGTTAGCAAAAATTCTAGCAGCAGCGGCTAAAACTTTTTTTTCTTTCATGTATAAATTATTTTTTGTGCAAGGGTGTTCATTTTCCAGATAATTTTGGATTGTTTCTTCACTTGGGAAGTGTAATGTTGATGTCATAGATTTTTTTCCTTCCTAGGGTTTATATCTCGAAGAAGTTTAAACCATAAAATAAAATAAAAGTCAATTTTGTAGAGGAATTATGAAGAAAACACCCTTTATACCGATTGTGATTGGAAAATCAACTAGTTTATCAAAAAATGAATTATGGTTAATTGTCATACCTAAAAGAAGAGGTTTTGCCCTTTGCTTTTTTGATATACGAACTTATTCAACTAAATTTTTCACCCAAGTATAAATGATGCTCAACACAGCAAACCCACGCCAAATGGTGACCAAACATTCCCACCGCAAAAGCAAACGGCGGCAACGCCTTTTCAGCCAAGCAAAGGCGCGCTCCACCTTCCAGCGTTGAGAGGCCAAATAGAGCCAAATTATAGCATTAAATATTTTAGTTGGATGGGTTCATAGAGCTTGTTATCGTCTGATCCACAAAACGCTCGCCCATTCTCTGGGTCGTACGCTACGCCGTTAACATAGCTTCCCGTCTGGCAAGACCAAAGAAGACCACCGCTACTATCTAAGCAGTAGAGCTTGCGATCGCCTGACCCACAAAAAACTCGCCCACTCTCTGGATCGCACGCTACGCCGTAAACATAGCTTCCCGTCTGGTAAGACCAAAGAAGGCCCCCGCTACTATCTAGGCAGTAGAGCTTGTGATCTTCTGATCCACAAAACACTCGCCCACTCTCTGGGTCGTACGCTACGCCGTTAACACGGTTCCCTGTTTTGTATCTCCATATTTCTTTGGGCTGGAATTTATCGCCTACCAGACTTGTTCCCCAAAAGACACCCAATACAAACAAAGCAAGACAAAAGGAACGAGATTGAAAACTCAATAGACACACAAAACCCTCCTCAAAAAATCTTAAGCCAAGTTGCTTCGTGCCGATTTTAAAATAAATATTTTAATGTTAGCCGCCCAATCCTTGAAACTCGTCCACTACGTTTTGCTAAGCGCAACTTTTCGTTCCATTGGACTTCAAGCCCCTACTGGGGATCTAGTTTCTCTGGAGAAGCGCCCCCCAGAAAGAGAGCTTCCCCTCTCCTCTTTTGAAATAGCCTCTATCGAATAGAAATTCCCTTTTTGTAA
>CAYTIT010000207.1:0-2721 GCA_964437975.1 uncultured bacterium | reverse complement strand
CAGCTTTCATGTTGTCTTTAGCGTGTGCGCCAAGCGCCTGTTTTTTTAGCTTCGACATCGCACGCTATAGCAGCTGGCTGTGCAGCCACCCAAGCTTGTTTGGCTTGGGAAATGTCGAGCCTATTTTTGTTCACATAACTCGCAAGATAGGCGCTGAATACGTTCCTCTATCCGCCACCACTTGCAGCCTTCTGTTTAAGCAAAGGAACAACACGTCCAGACACTCTTTTGCCTACACTTTTTCCTCACCTTGTAGAAAGAAAAGCGCCTTTGAAAAAAATCTTTTAAAAGGCGCTTCTCACTCCCTTACTCATCATCCTTCAAAGCCTTATTCAAGGAAGGCAAAGCATGTAATCAGGTAAAGAGCAAGAAAAAGGGTTCTCGAAATGAGTGAGCAGGGGAAACGAAAAAAAGGATTTTTCGAATCCAGGGAGTTGTCTGTCTATTTTTACTCCTTGGGTTCGTGCCGATTAGAAGGTTCCAACTCTTAGTCGACACTGGGCTTCTTTCGGGAAGCCCTTTTTGGTTATGTGAAGAAGACTGATTTTAGAGTCGCATGCAGCTTTAAATCAAATACTTTTTATGTGAAAACCCAATTTTTTCATTTTAAATTTTTTCTTTGATAGTAGGGGGGGATCCGCAGCTCTTGGCGGTATTTGGCAATCGTGCGCCGCGAACAACAAACACCTTGCCCGGCTAGCACCTTGGCTAGGTGTTGATCCGAGTAGGGAGACGCTTTGTTTTCGCGCTCGATGAGGTTGTGGAGAAGTCGTTTCACGCGCTGGCTCGATAGCGGCTTTTTTGCCACACCAAGGGAAGGGGTAAAGAGGGTGCGCAATTTTAACATGCCGCGGGGACAGAGAAGGTATTTATGGGCGATGGCTCGCGTTGCAGTCGAAGGGCTGATTCCAATAGAAGATGCAAGCGAGCGCAAAGTCATCGGGTATGGGGACGATGATGAGCCGTCTAAAAAGTGCCTTTGGTGTTGAATGAGATACGTGCCGATAGCGTGAAGGGTTGTTTGCCTGCGGTGTAAAATATGGCTAAGCCATCGAGCTGAAGCAAGGTAACGGCGAATAAAACGCGCATCTTTTTGAGAAAAGGTATGGCGGGAAAGGTCATAGTCATCAAGGATACGGAATCGAGGCAAGTAGGAGTGTGTGATCTCAAGGCTCCATTGCTCTTCATCTTGGGTAAGAATAAGATCAGGTGTGATGAAAGTGTTTTCTGACTGCGCAAGTTGAAAGCCGGGAAAGGGATGGAGTGGAACTAAGTCGCGCTGAATGAGCGTTTTCATTTCAGCCAACGCAAGCCCGATTTTTTTGCCGATTTTAGCCCAGCGACCGTGAATTAAATCTGTGAAATGGTCGCGTACAATGCGGTACATCAGGCAGCGATCTGATTTTTTGATGCGTAGCTGGACGAGAAGACTTTCTCGCGCGTCGCGTGTTCCCATGCCAATTGGCTCGATATGGTGAAACTTAGCAAGCACTTTGGTGAGAAAAGCAGGCGCTACACGCGTAGCGCGGCAAATATCTCGAGTAGAAAGGGAAAGGAACCCCTTATTATCTAAGGAGCCAGCAAGATACAAGGCGAGCGCTTGCTCTTGGGGGGTTGTAAAAAGACCCGCTATTTCCCGCTTGAAATAAGCGTCGCGATCAAAAGGGGCAATCAAGGCATACTGGCTGAGGGGACGCGCTGAAAAAGACGAGGTCAGCTCGAGCAAAGGGTTCGACTCGATCTCTTGTTGCGTCCAGCTTGCTAGTTGGAGAATGGGGAGTTGCAAGGCGATGAGCGCGCGCTCCATAGCGGGACTCAGTGCGAGCTTGTGCGTTAGCTGCACCTGTTGACCTAAGCGCGGGTTGTGCATGAAAGTTCCCTCCTCAACAGAAGTCCAGGGCAAAGAGCCCTTTTTTTCTTCTATAGCAGAGGGAGGGGATAAAACGCGCTTTTAGCTTGTGAGGGAACAACCGTTTTTCTTGTCTAGGGCTTTGACGTGTTCCAGAGCCAAGCCTGTCATCTCAGCAACCTCTTGGCTTGACATTCCTTTCGCCAAAAGGTTGGCTTGCGATGGCGAGCTTGTCTTCTTTTCTACCCCTTCTTTTAATTGTCTTTTTGCCCCTTATTGCAACCTAATTTTTATTGGTTTTTTGCTGTTTTGGTTAGATCTTGACAGGCTGCTGTATCGTGCTATTTTTTAGCGGTGGGTGATTGGCAGAGGATGCTTCCTGCCTCGATGGGGGTTTGGCCAAGTATGTGCACGCTACATTGGATACAAGCCTAACGCTGGAAAAAACCCACCAAAGTCCAATGGCTACTAGTGGCTTGCCACTCCCTAATAACCCATAAACAAAGCCAGCGAAACAACCATCAGAGATCAGCCTGAATGCAACTAATTGGGCTACTTGGATTTTCTCTTCCGTCATTGACCGATGATTTGCATTGGGAATTTCCTTTTTTGGCTCAATTGATTTTACGCGCTTTTTTTTCGCAGAAATCGTAGACATTTTTTGGTTGAGCTTCTTGTCAATGGCATTAGCTATAAAAGCACAGGTCCCCATCCCAGCAACAGAGCAAAAGAAGTCGCGAGCTTGAGAGGTGCTTGAGGACGCATGTGGGACCAGAAAGACAATACCACGACCTATAATACAAGCCCAAACTAGAGTGATCCGGATGAATCTATCGTTGAAAAGTTGTCCTGTTGCTTTTATTTCCTTTGGG
>CAYTIT010000206.1:0-2799 GCA_964437975.1 uncultured bacterium | reverse complement strand
GAGGTCAGGGTGCTGCTCGACAGCTAAAAGGCGCGACGCCAGCGCAAAGCGCTGCTTAATAATGAACAGCGGGAACGTACTCATAGCTTGATGGCTATTAACCTTCTGCCGCAGCAAGGCATTCCTAGGAGCACCCTTTATAAAATCTAGAACTCATGACTTTTTGTTTTGACACGACAATGTCGCTGGGTCGATCGTCCAAGAGATTGTGATAGATTTGTCCCTAAATCAACCACCCATGGCTGGTTGAAGCGATGGAGTCAGCCTAGCGTATTCGATAAGGCAGTGAGTGGACTGCTTCAGGTTAGTTTAAAGCAAGGGCATGTTGACTTTTTAAAAATGGCTGTTGACAGCTCTTTTTTTCCGGCTTCGGGAGACAGAAAGCAAAGGTCGACCATAGAGATAAGGGCAAGAGAATTTTACTGCACTTCCTTGTTGATAAAAACGGCCATCCACTAGCGACAACGACAACAGGAGCAAAGGAGCATGAAAAAGTCAAAGCCTTTCTTAGGCAACTGCCTTCACCCCCCCTTAAAGGCGTATGAGCGCCCTCGAAGCAGTATAAAGGCTAGGATGGCCGCTTGGCTTGCACTAAACCTTGTTAAATGCAGGGATTCTGTCTTTGATTCCATATTGAAAAATTAAAAGCAGGTGTATGCCAGGATTTAAAGAGGTTTGTAGCTTCTTCAAGTTAACTTCACAACACTGGAAAGTAGAAAGGTTTTTTGCTTGGTTAAAGCGACGATGTCGATGTTTGTTAGTGCAATAAGAGCGTCTGGCCTTCACTTGGGGCGTGGATTTTCTTTTTTGTCGTCATTTACACCTTATCAAAGACTTTATTTGGATAGGTTCATACGACCTGCATTTTAACGCGAAGATATTGATTCCCGAAAAAGAAAAAGCACCCTTAAAAAGGGTGCTTGCTCGGAGCTAACATTTTTCTCTTACTTCAAAGAAGGAAAGTTAGTTGATCTCTTAGGTGGGGAGAGTGGAGAGTTTTCCGAGTTCAGCGGTAATATCAAGGTCTTTTTTGACAGCAACGTAGATATATTCTGTATGTCGACTATAGAGAGCTCTTATAGAGGAAGAGAAGATGAGTCCCATAAAGCAGGTACCTAGGGTGGCGATAATCCCTAATACGATGCGCCAAATACGCCTGCCAAGAGGAAATGGTCGCTGCAATTGCGCTTTAAATTGGTATTTAGTCCCCTCATAGCTCTCGTCTACCACACAGCCTTGCTGAGTAATATAACCCTCTACTGTAGAGAATTTTTTGTCACCAGCAAAACACCTGCCCGTAATATATGGTATACCTTTTGGCAATTGACTTGCCTGATTAACAAATGCTATGGTGCCCCACCACAATCCTGGGTCTACGGTACATGCTATTACGTTTCTTGCTGTTGTTGCTGATGTCATATAAATTACCTCAAAATGATTGAATTAAAAAATAAGTTTTACATTGATTTTACCATTCTGGTTTGTTTTAAGTATAGATAAAAATGAAAAATACTATAAAAAAACAGACTTCTTTTTATACCGAGCGCGATTCAAGAAGCGGGAATGTTGCCACAGCCAGCGCGCCAGATGTTTTATCGGCAATGCAGCCGGTAAATAAGAAGGAGATGATGGCACAGGCAAAAAACCGATTCTTGAATCGCGATCATTATAAATATTTTATTTGCTTTCCCTCGCGCTACGTACATAAGGAAAAAGAAGAGGTTTCAATATGGTGTGTAGCAGGTGCTTTTCATCCGACTTGAGTTGTAACGCGACGATGTCGAGCGAGCGCCCGCCCGCGAAAGAGCTCCCATCCTGAACAAAAAGCGCTCATCACAATGACCTAGGACACAACGAGGCTGGCTGCCCTTTAGTCGACAAGAAAAGCACTGGCCCAGAGGTCAGGGTGCTGCTCGACAGCTAAAAGGCGCGACGCCAGCGCAAAGCGCTGCGCTTCTTTGTAAGGGCGGTTGATCCGATAGGCCACCCCCATCAACGGCATCGCTTCCGGGTCATACCCGTAAAGAGCCTCTTTGAGGATCGTCACATCCAAACGGTAGCTCGCCCGCTTTGGCTGAACCCGCATGATCAAAAGACTTGGGTCGGCAAGAGGGCGGCTTTCTTCGGCTCGAAAGCGGGTCACCTCGAGTGCCTGGATTCCCTCAACCGCTTCGGGTAAAAAGACGAAATGGTGGCAGAAGCGGGTGATCACACTCGCTTGCGTCGCTTTGCGCGTATCAAGGAAAAGTTCAACACTGTCGCCACGCCGAAAATGGGGGAATTCAGATGTTGCAAGCGCTTGATCCGCTGTCACGGTAAGGTAAAGTCCCCGCTCGTCCCATGTTATTGCAACGTCGGCAAAGCCCTGTTCGCCTAACAAGGAGGTTAAGTTGGGAAGGTGTTTTTTCCGCTTGCGCCCCCCTTGTTTATGGAGGGGAAATAGACTTTCAAAAAAAAGATCGGGCGGTAAAGGGGCAAGTCCATTGAGCATACGGTTGCCCTACTTTTCCCCACCTGGTGGCGATGCGCTTTGCATCGCACGTAGAAGCTCGAAAGCGAGCAGCTGCTTTGCTTCTCTTGCTAGCAGACGTTGCTCGCCTTCGATTTCGCGATCAAATGGCCCGGAAGGGGTCGTTATCTTGCGCAAGAAAAAGAAGTAGGGAGGCTCGGTCTGCCCTCCACAAAGAGAAGACCAACTTCCAGGCTGTTGGTCAAATAGGCGCGCTGTCGTCCATGGATTTTTTTCGCACCGCTTGATCACTTTGGTTTCTTTGCGCATCGTCCATTGGGCTGCTAAAG
>CAYTIT010000205.1:0-2800 GCA_964437975.1 uncultured bacterium | reverse complement strand
AGGGGAAGCAAAAAACGCGCCTAATTGGGCATAGCTTAGGTGGCGCCATCGTTTTGTACACACTCATCCAAGAATTTCCTTGGATTTCTAGCGCTCCTTATGGGCGCTCGTACGCCTTTAACGCGCCGGGAATCGCCGATCACTTAATTCGAGAGTGGCAAAAAATCCCCCCTTCTCATCGCCCTCTTTTTCAAGGAATTATTTCGCGCGGCGACGTCGTCTCAAAATTTGGCCAGCTCTTTGGCGACACGGTCGAAATTTCCCTCCCAACAGCACTTTCCCCTATTCAGGCCCACGAACTTCTTTTGCTTGCAGAACCCCTTTGCTATATGCACCGTATTGCTGTTGACGAGGAGAATCGCTCCTCATCGCGCCAATTTTACTCAAAAATGCAGCAACAAACCTCTTCCCTAATATATGAAATTGGATTAAAATTCCTTTTACCTTTGTCCTAACCTTATTCAACAAAAAGGATGATTATGTTAGAACACCCCACTCCTCCTCCACAGCCTCCCGCTCAAGAAACCCACCGCATGGTAGATCAAAAGCAGTCGGTCGCTCCTTTATTAACTCTTTATATTCGAAAAAGCTGCCCCTACTGCCAAAAGGTCCTTGCCTACCTGGAGCAAGCTGAAAAAACCCTACCTCTTGCTGATGCAGATCAAAACGTCGAAGTGGTGCAAACTGTTATCGAGATCGGAGGCAAGAAGCAGTTTCCCTGCCTAATGATTGATGGCGAGCCCCTCTACGAATCACAAGACATCATCAACTGGCTGAAAAGCAATCCCGACTTGTATTAAGCTCGTCTCCCTATCCCTTAAACGGGATGGGGGATCCACGCAGTCAAGCCTCTGATCTATCTTCAAAGATCCAGTTGAGAATCACTTTGTCCATCCAGTAAAAGCTCCTCCCTTTACCAGGCGTCCCTAAAAACCCTAAGTGTCCCCCTCTTTGGGTTGATAAGATCGAAATGTTGCTGGGCACATCAACAGCATCGAGAACAGTACTATCGACAATAGGATCGTCTCTGGAAAACAGAAGATGGCATTGGATTTGAATAGCCGGCAAAAGGCGTCCTGAACTCATCGCATAATAATACTCCTTAGCCGACGAATACCCCGCCATTGGCGCTAAATACCGCTCGTTAAATGCTAACAGCCCCATCCGGCGTGGCACCGGCTCAGGCGCCATGTCAAAGTGTTGACAAAGAAACGCCATTTCAGCGCGGAAATAGCGCATAAAATAACGCTCGTATAGCTTATTGCTGCTCATTAAGCAGGCACTCGCCTGCAAGTCGATAGGAGGATTGATGGCAATGACTTTTTCAATCAACTGGCGCGCTTCTTCGGGCCGCTCTCCTGCCATTTTTAAGACGACATTTCCCCCAAAAGAGAACCCGATAACAATAAGCGGTGAGGAGGGAGTTTCGCGTTGAATTTCTTTAAGTGCGTCCCAAACATCTAAGCTGCAATCTGGTTGATAGACCTTTTTTGCATAGCCACGACCTGAGCCACACCCCTTTAAATTTAGGCGGATAGCCCGAATTTTTTTTCGGTAGAGTTTGCGCACCATACGCACAAGGTACTGTGACCGGTGGGAGCCACAAAGACCGTGAATCATCACGACTGTGAGCTGGTCTTCTTTCCAACCGGGTGGCACCGTCACTTCGAGTGAAAGCCGTTCACCGTCTTTGAGATAGATCAAGCGGCGTTTTGATTTAGGTTCGCGATAAAACGAACAAAGCGCCGCTACAATCGTTTGCAGGTGCTTCCCAATAAAGAGTGGAAATGGCTTAAATGCATCTTTGTCTGACACGCTTCCCCCTCTTCGCGTCTCAATACGATGCTGGTTGAAAGAGGTGTCTTTGGCAATTCATGTCCACCGAGCGCGAATCAAAGAAGCGGTCTATATCCCATTAATAAAACGTAATTTAATTACCAAAGCATTTTCCAAACAACACTCCTCAAACTTTATTTTATGTGCTTTATATTTAAAAAAGAATATTAATGTTCATTAATTTCTATTATTTATACTGATCGTGATTCAAGAAGCGAAAACTGTGCCAACGCCAACGCTCAGCGATGTTTTACTGAGCGAAGCAGCTTAACTCCCTAACCCACATGCTCGAAATCTGAGTTTGTAAAAAAATCTCAACCTTTGCTAACATAGAGTGCTTTCGCCTTTGAGGGATACCTAATCACCCCCTTTTGAGAAACAAGCCTCTCATGGCCTGCGCTATCTCACGCCATGCCACTAAAGATCCAGCTTCCCCTTTGGAGCAGCCACAATGAGAAAATTATATCGAGACCGCTGGGACAAGAAAATTGCCGGAGTGTGTGGCGGACTAGGCCGCTTACTCAGAGTTGACCCCACCATTGTACGTCTTATCGTTGCTATCCTATGCTTATTGACTGCAGTCTTGCCGCTCGTTGTTTTCTATATCATTGCCTGGATCCTTATTCCACTAGGCCCCTCAACCTATATCCACTTCCCATGCAAAAAATTGTATCGTTCGAAAACCAACCGTCGGATTTCGGGCATTTGCGGTGGCCTGGCCACGATGCTGCGCATTGATGCTACTTTCATTCGTCTAGCGACATTTATCCTTATGATTGTGACAGGGTTTGCCCCCGTCATTATCATGTATATCTTAGGCTCTCTTATTATTCCCGATCAGCTCTCTTAGGAACGGGCCGCGCGACTCGAAGGAGCTCAATTCCCCTACAGTGAACCCTTGAAGCTAAGAAGCCCTACAACCATCGACTCCCTTTTTTGAATCACGATCAATATAAACAAACAT
>CAYTIT010000204.1:0-2808 GCA_964437975.1 uncultured bacterium | reverse complement strand
GGCTTGGCCTTGCGGCGCTGCTTCTAGCTAGAAATTTTCGACTTTGAACCTGTTTTCAGTCAAGGGATTTTAGCAACCAAGAGATTAAACTTTATCATTTACGCGTTCGAAAAGATGTGGCATACTGCATTTTTTAGGAGGTGGTCTTGATGAAAAAAATACAAAGTGCCCAAAGCTTGTTGGGAAAAGTTCCCCTTGTCAAACCCATCTGCAGATTCACAACAAGTTGGTTGCTGCTTTGCTTTCTTTTTTGCGCAGCAGCGCTCATAGGCGGGGGGCATGATGGCTGTGTTTACCGCCGTATCGACTTCTCTGATTCAGCCGAATTTAAAGAGCGCTTTGGTGAGCACTCTATCCATGTTGTAGAAATCAACCCCCATCAGTGTAGATTAAAGGTGATCAAGGCGTTAGAGCGCGGACTGGGAAGGGTCTCTGTCTTGGACATGACAAATATTTATGGTGCCTTTGGTGGCATCAACGCGGGTTTTTTTAAAATTGGACACAGTCACGATGGGTTAGCTGCCGGGGCATTAAAAATTGACAACCAGTGGTATGCCCTTCCGCAAAAGCCGCGGGCGGCAATCGGATGGGCGTTTGATGATCTAGTCCCTGTGATCGATCGTTTAATGGTTCGCTTGAAGGGGAATAGGGATAGAACCCCGTTTGATATCGATGGGCTTAACCGCAAGCGTAAAAAAGGGGAAATGATCCTTTTTTCCCCCGTATTTCACCATCGAACGCTGACCGATTCCGAAGGGAAAGAAGTGGTGATACAAAAGGGAACGATTACGCAGATTCTCGCCGGGGGGAACCACCTGATTCCACAAGATGGGTATGTTTTATCGATTCATAGCGCTCATCCCGATTACGCTAAATTTGAAGTGGGCCAGCAGCTGACCGTGACATTTTGCCTTCTTCCACAAACAGGGGCGACAACAAAAGAAGAGTGGGGGCAGTGCGCGTTTATTGTCGGAGGAACGCCTCTTCTGATTTCTAAAGGGAAGAAGATAGAGGATTTTTCGGTGGAACAAACAAGAGAAACCTTTTTAACACAGCGTCACGCCCGCACCGCAGTTGGCGTGCTGCCGAATGGAAATTGGCTTTTTGTTGTCGTCGACCGCACATTTGAATGCCGAGGAATGACGATAGTTGAGTTGCGCGATCTGATGGCTGATGTTTTTCACTGTAGCGCTGCCCTTAATATGGACGGTGGAGGAAGTGCGACGATGGTTCACGCTGGAAAGATTAAAAATGATCCACTTGGGGACGAAGATGAAGCTGAGGGCGAAAAAGTGGTGCGACGGGTTTCCGATGCCATCCTTTTTTACCCGCGCTTGTTTGGAGGGGAAACTCAAAAAGCAGACTGTGTCGATTCCCATCTCTTTTAGGGAACCTTGAGGAAACCGTGCCAAGATAAATAAAAAACCAGTCAAGTGTCTTAGCGGATGAGAGTGACTCCCTGGCTTGCTTTTTCACAATCTTCGATCTTTTCATTTAAGGTTTTAAGTTGCTGTAAGCTCGCTTGAAAGGCTTGTTTCCCTTGGATTTGGCCAAGTTCAAAATTGACCTCTTTGGCCTCCTTTTCAAAAGGCTCTTTTTCAGCGAGAAGATCGAATTTTTTCTTGTTTAAGGCGTTGATCTCGGCTTTTTTTTCATGTACTGTCGTTAAAGATGCTTTTATGTTTTTAAGTTGAGGGATAAGACCTGATTTTAGATCATATCTTTCTTGGTAATCCGCTAGAATGGTAAATAGCTTTTTTCTCGCTTCAGGTGTTTTGACTTCGAAAGCGACCTGCGTCGAACACACTTTGAGCAATTCAAGTGGCGTTAACTTGTTTGGCTCTTTGATATATTTTTTCGCTGGTGGAAAGGTCTTCATCAGTTTGCCAACCCATTTGCGTAGACTGGGTTCAATATTTGCTTCGTTTTCTTTTTCCTGAATTAACTTATCGATCATTTGAAGAGACTTTCTCGGAGAGAGATCGCTTATTTTTTCGTTTTTTTCTGCGTTGGAAATAGCGGTAAGTTGATCGGTTAGGCCTGCTTTTTTATCTACCTTGTTGATCTGTGTTGTAGTCAGATTTTGAGCATCGATTAGACTGTCTCTAGAAGAAGAGGCTTGGTGGACAATGTTGGAGATTTTACCGTCTAAAACATCAACTTTCTTTTGAAGCGTACACGAAGAGCTGGTTAAGTGGTCGACTGTGGTTTTTGCAGAAAAGCGCTGAATTTCTTGATAAAGTCGTTTTAGCCGGGTCCCAATTTGACGCACGACCCGTTCAAAAACAGCTTTGAGATCGCCATATTTATATGTGTGATGTTGTATAGCCTGTGTGACGTTTGTAGCGGTCGTATAGGTTTCGATAGCTTCGTCAATGCGAAGGGTTCCTTCTTTTAATTTAGCTTCTTTAGAGAGAGGCAAAGAGTTTAATGTAGGCATTGCGGCCGCGTGACATCCTAAGGCGACCAAATGTTGTAATCTATCAAACAACTCGCTGGAAGTGTCGAGATAATTTAAGTCGGCGCTTTTCAGCAGCTGAGAAACTTCCTTGTTGAACGTATCGATTTCCTCAATCTCACTTTTGTTAAGAAGAAGGGGATTGACGTTGTTAAGATTGCCTCCGATTGTTGTCATTAAGTGATCGGAAGCAGCTTTAACGTTGATGAGTGCTTCTTTCGATAGTTTTTTAACTTTTTTATTTGTAAGACTTCTTTCGGGATGTGTCAGAGATTGAATATTTGAATATAAATTATTTAGATTTTTGTTTGAAAAACTTATTTTATTCATGTATTTTTCTTATTTTTTAT
>CAYTIT010000203.1:0-2820 GCA_964437975.1 uncultured bacterium | reverse complement strand
GCTCAAAAAAGCTATCATAGCCGTCTATGAACGACCAACTGATCATCTTTATCGACCGTCTACACCAGGGCAAAGAAGAGCGGCTCCAAGCAACCTTGCCCCCTGATTGTATGGAGCTTGACGATCCCGATTTACAGTTTCGCTCTCCCCTTGCGGTTAACCTAAGAGCCTATCTCGCTGATAACCAACTTATTTTACACTTAAACATCGCAACTGAAATCAACGCGCGCTGTGCGATCTGTAATCAGCTCACAACTAAGGCTTTACATCTCCCTTCTCTCACAGAGGTTGTTCCTCTTGCTTCTATTAAAGGCAATCGCTACGATTGTTCCCCTCTTGTGCGAGAAGTCGTTTTACTAGAAGTCCCCCATTATGTAGAATGTAAGGGAAATTGCCTTCAACGCGCAAAAATTGCACACTACTTAACAGAAAAAGACTCGAATTGCCCCCCTTCTCAAGAAGACATGCAGTTCCCTTTTTCCGATTTAACCCACGAGTAAGGAGAAACGCTATGGCTGTACCTAGAAATCGCCACTCTAATGCGCGGAAAAACTCAAAACGGGCGCACCATGCTAAAGAGCCAAAACATATCACTAACTGCTCCAACTGCGGGAAAGCGAAGCTCTCTCATAGAATGTGCCCCTTCTGTGGCTTCTATGGTGGACGTTCTTTTATCCCAGAAGAGGAAGCTTAACCTCCCTCTGATCGGAATCGATCTTTTAGGAGGAGACGACCCCTCTCCTTCCTATTTTATGGCCGCATTGGACGCTCTTACGGACCATATCGTTGCTCCCTGCTCCCTTTGTTTTTTTACCCAACCCGAGCAGCGCGCTGCAATTGAGCCCCTTCTTCACACTCTTTCTGCACAAAAACCCCACCTTCACACCTATTGCCTAGATGTTTGTGAAGTGATCGGAATGGACGAAGACCCTCTCCTTGCCACTCGGATGAAAAAACATGCGTCGACCAACATCGCGATGCACAACCTCAAAATGGGAGCTTTCGACGCCCTGATTTCTAATGGCAATACGGGCGCTCTCCTTGCAAGTGCCACCAAGCACCTCGCGCTCCTCCCCGGAATCACACGCGCTGGCCTTCTCGTCCTCGTGCCGACACAAACTGACCCTGTCGCTGTCATCGACGTCGGGGCACATCTCCAGTGCACAGCAGCTCATCTCGCGCAGTTCGCCCAACTCGGCGTTGCTTATCAAAAAAGTCGCGGCCTTTCTGCCCCTAAAATTGGTTTGCTTAATATTGGAAGGGAAGAAACAAAAGGAGGGCAAACACTTCGCGACGCCTACCACCATCTCGCCAACCTCTACCCAGTTCAAACAACAGCCCCCGATGCTCCTACTTTTATCGGCAACATTGAGGCTAATCGGGTCTTTGAAGGCGGTGTTGACGTCCTTGTCACAGAGGGGTTTGCCGGCAACATCTTTCTTAAAACAGCCGAGGGGATCTCATCTTTTATCTTCCAGCAAATCGCCACCGCGCAACGAGAAACACCCGACTTGCTCTCCAAACTTCCCCTAGAGCTTGCGACATCTAAAAACCACGGCGCCCTCTTATGCGGAGTCAACAGTATCGTCATCAAATGCCACGGTCATGCCTCCCCTGCAGCCTTACTTTCCAGTACCCAAGCTGCGCTGAATATGGTACGCTCGCAGACGCTTACCACACTTGAGCAAACGCTTACCACCTCATTATACCGGTCATGATTCAAGCAACCAGATCGGTAGAGGTTGTCACTCACTAAGCAAAAAACAGCTCTCGCGTCTCTTGTTAAACAAAATTTCCCGCCATGTTGGGCATCTAACATGCCATTTCCTATAGGGGGGCAGCGCATCTATTTCACGAGAGGTGCGGAAATTCTGGCGCTCACCCTTGAAGGTAAACCCTTCTTTTTGCTATGATTAGACAGTGTTTTTATGCTGGAGTAGCTCAATTGGTAGAGCGCCCGACTTGTAATCGGACGGTTGAGGGTTCAAGTCCTTTCTCCAGCATATTTTTTTGGGAGCGTCGCATAGCGGCAATTGCAGCAGACTGTAAATCTGCCGACTTAGGTCTTCGCCAGTTCGAGTCTGGCCGCTCCCATTCTTCCGGACGCTTCTTGAATTCCATCATGCTTAAGAAGGGTTCGCGCACTGATAATGAAAAACTTCCGTCCTTCAATTCCAAGTTCTGAAATACCAAATTCAAAAGCTCATGTTTTTCACCTACTTCAGAACTCTCGAAGATCTCTCTGGCACGCAGGGCTAAATTCATAACCAGATTGGCCGTAATATAAAAATTTTTGTCCGCTTTTTCATGACGATCCATTTGCTGCAGTATCTCAGCCTGACGCGCCTTATAAGTAGATACTCGCTCCAAATACATCTTTTCATCGATTAATCCATCCAGCTTATCATCATAGATCTGATTTAACCGCCTTTGGAGGCGATCTTGCTCTTTCTCAAACCCAACGCTCAGATCTCCGATGGCTGACGCTTGCCGAAGAATGGAAAGTCATCCAAGCGCAGAAGAGGACTCTAAAGGAAAAGGAAGACAGCTGTCGATCGGCCCTGATTGAGTTAACGGAAAGCGGCTCTTCACAAGGCGGTGGAGTCCGAGTAACGCAATACTCTTGCAAAGGGAGGATAGTCTATGAGAAAATTCCAGACCTTCAAGAGATGGATCTTGAGTCATATCGTCAGGAAGCAATTCAAGTATGGAAGATTAGCATAGGACAACTTATTAATTAGCCTTCCGACGAGGTGAAGAATAACTTGTAATAGACAAGACATAATCGGACAGTTATGCTAAAACATAACATAAATAAAC
>CAYTIT010000202.1:0-2859 GCA_964437975.1 uncultured bacterium | reverse complement strand
CAAAGGCGAAAGTTCTGATCGACCGATGCTCAAATCGGCGAGTGATTCTTCAAATAAAGCTCTTGCTCGATCTTGTCATTGTTCGACTGGTCCAAAGAAAAGATCTTCCGAGTCGAGTTGGAAAAGGCGCATCGTCGGTATTTCTCCCAATTGCGCGATGTGCTCGGTCAATACCTTGCGGTCTAATGCCAACATCAATGCTTGGCGCAAGCGGGGGTGGTGAAAGGGAAAAACCTCTGTGTTGATGAAAATCCAACTGACTGTCGCTGAAGGGGAAAAAAGGAGGTCGCTTTTCATCCCCTTTTTTTTGACAACATCGCTCAGCAAGGGCGTCAACGGCTCGCCAATATAGTCGAGCTCACCTTGCTCATAAAGGTAGAACTGCGCCATGGGATCGGGAATAACGTAGAAGTGGAGCTTATCGAGCTTCACAGCTGCTGCATCCCAGTAACGAGGGTTTTTGGCCAAGGTAAGCTTCTCTCCCCCTTTCCAATGTGTCACACAAAAAGGGCCGTTGACAACCTTAAGCCCTTCTTCGCGCGTCGAAGCGTGGACCGGGGCATACATCGTCGAGGCAACAAGCGATGGAAAGTAAGGCGCTGGATGTTCTAAGTCGACGACAAGGGTGTGGGCATCGACAGCCCGCACTCCCATCTCATCGATACAAGCATCACCCCTTAAGCAAGCGGTGGCATGTCGAATCACACTAAAGACACGACTCCCCCAGTGAGCGTGCCTAGGAGTGACCGCTTCTTTCCACGTCCTTTCAAAGTCATAAGCAGTCAAAAGATCGCCATTTGACCAATAGCTTGGGCGTAAAAAAAAGGTATAGCGACATCGATCTGCAGACACAGTATAGTGTGTGGCGATGCCAGCAACGGTCTGGCGATCTCCCGCTCGGCGCAAAAGTCCCTCGCATACCATCCGCACAGCATGCACTGCTGGACAATCGACTCCAATATGGGGGTGTAAAGAGCGTAACGGGCTATCGACCGCAAGGCGCACTTCTCGACGTGGCTCCTCTTTTTCTTTTGGGCGACACCCCCCAAAGGTGCTTGAGCTCACAAGAGCGATAAGAAAAAAGAGCCCTGTTGGTCGTTTCAAAACATTCATTCGATCTTTTTTTGAATTTCGGTCAAAAAGGGAGACTTTTGTTATACTGTAGACCCACGTGCATTTGCAAACCTCTTATAAAGTTTCATTTTTTAATCCATGAAAAACTTACGTTTGATCATCGCTTATGAAGGCTCCTCTTACTGGGGATGGCAAGATGCCAAAGAGCGTCCAAGTGTTGAAGCGGCGTTGAAACAACCGCTCGTTCAAATTCTGCAACACCCTATCAAGTTGCAAGCCGCAAGCCGCACGGACGCCGGCGTCCACGCTGAAGAGCAGGTTGTTAACTTTTTCACCGCTAAAGAGCCCTTAAACTTACCTCGTCTCCATTTAAGTTTAAACCAAATGCTCCCGACCGCTATCCGCGTCTGGAGTTTAGAAGAGGTCCCGCTGAATTTTCATCCGACATTGGCTGCGCAGAAAAAAACCTACAGCTACCGCTTAACAACAGCAGCTATTCAGCTCCCTTTTGACCGCCATTTTGCTTGGCACGTCCCCCCTCCCCTTAACCTCGCCAAAATTCAAACGGCCCTTCCCCTTTTTTTAGGTAAACACCACTTTGGCGCCCTTTGTAATGCCAGCAATTTACCACTTACCAATCCCTACTGCACCCTTTATCGACTCGAGGTGATCGACAAAGGCGATGGGAATGTGTGCATCGAAGTTGAAGGTGACCGCTTTTTGTACAAAATGGTGCGCACCTTAGTCGGCACTCTTGTTGCCCTTGGTCAAGGTCGCCTTTCTCTGGCAGCTATCCGCGCACTTTTCACTCACCGCGATCGCACCCAAGCAGGGGTGACAGCGCCCGCCCATGGCCTTTCCTTAAAAAAGGTCCATTACTAGAAAGTGCGCTGTTCTACCAATCGCCACTCAAGACTCGGTCGATCTCCTACAGATATAGGCTGCTTCGCCGATAAAAAATCGCCGTGCGGTGGCTGTGGCAACATTCCCGATGTTTGAGTTGCGCTCGGTATAGCGGGCGCCAGCCTGTAGAGTAGCTGCATCCGAGGCTTAGATTTTAGCATTTGCTTTAAGACGGGTCGATAAGTTACCCTTAAGAGATAAAAACACAGATTTTTTGTAAAAAAGGAGCCTCATGATTTCTCGCAACGATCCTTGCTGGTGCGGAAGCGGCACGAAATGGAAAAAATGCCACTATCCACTTCAAAAACAGAGAAGTTTTGACGAGCTGAAGCGCCACTATTGGAAAGAATTTCAAATTATTGTAAAAACCCCCGAGCAAATTGCAGGGATCCGCGCAGCGTGCCGCCTTGCAGCAACCCTACTCCAAAAAACCTGCGCTCAAGCACAAGCTGGTGTCACCACGCAAGAACTAAATGACTTTGCCTTCGACCTCCACCAACAAGCTGGCGCAAAAGCAGCTCCACTTGGCTACGGGTCACCTCCCTTTCCCAAAGCGATTTGCACCTCTCTTAATGATGTCATTTGCCACGGCATCCCCAACAATACACCGCTAAAAGAGGGAGACATCCTCAACATCGACATCACCTGCATTTTAAATGGCTATTATGGCGATTGCAGTGCCATGGTCGCGATTGGCGAGATTACCGAAGAAAAAAAGCGGGTGATCGACGTTTCTTACGAAGCATTAAAGCGGTCGATAGCCCTTTTAAAGCCGGGACTTCCCTTGCGAGAGATCGGTAAAGTCATTGCAGACTATGCTGCAATGCAAGGTGTCTCTGTTGTCAATGAGTTTGTCGGCCATGGAGTCGGCGTTCACTTCCA
>CAYTIT010000201.1:0-2869 GCA_964437975.1 uncultured bacterium | reverse complement strand
TCAAAACAAGCCCCATTGTTGTTGACAGCCTCAAAGGCAATTGCTTTGTTGGCTTTCTCTTCAGGCGTAAGTGAGGAAAAGCTGTCTATTCTTTTGTTGAAAAAAGCGATAGACACGTCTCTTAAAGATGATGATCTTAGGTCAGTATCTTCAACGTCCAAAGAGCTATGATTGCTAAAGATAGTTGAAGATGGCTTTGTTAAATGGAAGCCTATCCATGATATTAAAGGGATGATAATAGAAACATAGGAAATAACTTTAAAAACCTGTTTTAAAAATCCAGTTTCGACAGATTCCATCTTTAATGTTTCTGTATCTATTTTAAATGCAGTCTGACCGCTATAATTAAAATATTGTTTAAAAAAATTGTGACAATATCCTTGGTGTAAAAATATATGATTGCTCATTTAATTCCTTTGATAAAAACGGTTAATATTAACAAAAGTTTAACACAAATAGCAAATTAAATGCAACTGGTTTTACCAATCTTGCTAAAGATATAAAACGAACAACAAATTAAAAAAATAAATACACATAAATAGTTTTTTAGAAAAATGGGCTTGCAAAAGAAAACAAGTCCAGGACGCGACTCCAACAGCAAAACACAAAATTTTCGCTAGGAGAACCTATAGAAAAAGCGCGTTATCAGCTAAGATGGATACAACAACGTAGGGGAGGTTCCTAGAGATGAGTAGGTGGATAAAACTTTTTTTTGTTTGGGCTAGCATGAGTTTTGGCGTCGTCGGCGCTTTGGAACCTCAGCCGGGCTATACGGGAAAAGAGCTTTGCGCTTTTACTCGTACTGTGCTCGATCATATGAAAAATACAGAAGATTTGCACAAAGTGCTGGCAGGGCTTGAAAAAACAGCGAGCGCAGGGATGCAGCCGATTATTGCCGACCTCATCGTCGTCTTACAACAAAAGGGGATGGATGCTTTTGTCTCTGATTTGGGTCGACGGGTCAAAATGGGGGCTGAGAACGAAGAAGTGGGGCGTAAAGACCTTGTAGAGGTGACCCAGCCGCTCGATGAGAAATTTGGAGCGGTCAATTGCCATCGGGGAATGATGCAGGCACGCGCGGACAAAAACTATTTTGAAGCACTTTATTACTACTTAAAAATCGCAGAAAAGCGGTGTCCTAGTCAAGAGTCAGAGCCCCTTTGCTCGGCTAAGTGATGAAGAGCGCACTCAAGGAAGAAGTGCTCAGTTATACGGTGCGGGAAAAGAGGTTTTTTCTCTTAGCTTTTGGCGTCAGCTTTTTGATCATGGCTGACTACGCTATTGTCAAACCCGTGAGCACCTCAATTTTTCTCGCCCACTACTCGGCTCAAGTGATTCCCTACGCTTGGCTCTTAGGACTTCCACTTAATTTTGCTGTTGTGTCGCTCTATAACCGGTTACTTGCGCGCTATAGTTGCTTCCAGCTGTTTTGTTTCATTTCTTCTTTTGTCGCCGCTATTCACATCCTAGCGGGGCTTTTTGGCCACGCTATTCCAGGGCTTCCCTTCTTTCTTTACCTGTGGAAAGATCTTTATATCATGCTCATGTTGCAACAAATCTGGTCCGTTGTTCACTCGTCGACGCAGCTGAAGCGGGCCAAGTACATGTATGGGATGATCCTCGGTATCGGGACGTTTGGATCGGGAATTGGCAGCGCTTGCTCAGCTGCCCTTGCGGTGAAATGGGGTTCGGAGTCGTTGCTTCTTTTATCTTTTCCTCTTCACCTTGTGATGGGCGCACTTTATTGGGCCATGGTGCGCTTTAGCGCGCTTGAAGCGTCGCAAAAACCGTTTGAGCGACAAACAAAAAGGTGGAAAGATTTTCTTTTGATTAAAAAGTCAGCGACGTTGCAATTGATTTTGATGACGGTGGTGCTTATGCAACTTTCGACAAATCTCATCGAGTATCAGTTTCAATCAGCTGTTGAGATAGAAATTCCAGATCAAGATCTTCGGACGGCTTTTACGGGTAAGGTATGGAGCATCGTCCATGTGGCGAATCTGGCTATAAAGTTTGTTGTGACTTTTTTGCTTGTCCATTTTTTAGGGGTAGCGCGGAGTCAGTTTTTCGTGCCCGCACTCCTGTTTCTCAACGGCGTTGGTTGTATCATCTACCCGGGATTTGCCATGATGACATGCGCTTTTGGCGTCGTTAAGGCCATCGACTACTCGGCATTTAACCTTCTTAAGGAAATGCTTTATATCCCACTTTCAAAAGAGGCAAAGTTTAAAGCGCGGGCGTTAATCGATATCTTTGCTTACCGCGCGTCTAAAACGCTTGCTTCTTTAGTTATTATTGGGCTCGGCTTTTTCTTGCCGGGAAGAGGGGTCGTGACACTGCACTGGAGCTTACTAGGGTGTTATGGGATGTGGATCTACGGCGTCTATTTTTTTACGCGGCGTGCAAAGCGAGATGCCTCGTTTACACAAGCTCTTGAATGGTCTTGAAATGGAGCTTGGCAACGTTGACGAGCGCTTCTTTCCCATGGCGGGAGCAAAACAGCTTGAGCGCTGCTCGCACTTCTTTCGAGGCTCCTTTGGGTAGGCGCTGGTCATAAGCGGCGCTGAGGTTGTCGATCGCGGTGACAAAAGAGGCGCGGGCGAGGATAGAAGCGGCTGCAACAACAAGGTCCTCTTCGCCACGGTGGCGCTGCGTCACGTTGACTGCGAGCTTTTTGCGCTCAAGAGCGCGTTCGATCACGTGCTCGGAGGCGAATTGGTCGATGATGATCGTGCGGCAAGGAGCTTTTTCGAGTACATCGGCGAGTGCGGTCACGTGGCCCCAAGCGAGAAGGTGGTTGAGGTTGCGAAAGCGGGCGTAAAGAGCGTTGTAGGTTGTGGGTTTAAGTTCGAGAATCTGGTGAGCGCAC
>CAYTIT010000200.1:0-2893 GCA_964437975.1 uncultured bacterium | reverse complement strand
TGAGTCTAAGTTGATTCGCTGAAAGGACGTTTACACAGTTTATCTTACACTCTCATTGAATTGGTCAACGAGGCTTTAAGCTTTGAATAATCAATTTTTTAGATAACGTCTTTGGGCGCTCGGGATAGAAGAACCTTGCGCCTTTTCTCGCATCGTTTTTACTTATTGATCGCGGCAGACTTGCCTTACAAAGAACACTCTTCTGTCAGAGGCTTGAGCCGCTGTCTGAAAAAAGGGGTTTCCTCTAGGTCGATATAACCGTGGTATTTTTCTTTATACGAGAGGTGGAGCATTTTCCCATGTAGGATCCACCCATCTTGAGTGAAATCAAGGACGATGCTCGGCTCTTTTTTGCCATCCAAACAGCAATGAGACAGCGTTCTCAAGGTCATTTTTTTAGATAAACTTTCTTGATTTGGACAAGCCCCTGTGGTGTAAAAGCGCTCGCACCGAAGCCCATTTTTGACTACCTTGAACTTTAAACTCAGGTAATTATCCGTTAGAAAAGCCAAATCCCTTGTCGCATTGAGGAGAGAAACGAGTTGCTCCACCTCGTGCTTGAATCGGTAGCGGTCGACCATTTCTCGCCCTCGAACAGCGACAACACCACTCATGAGCGCCAAAATGACAATGCAAAGCATCACCTCGATGAGGGTGAGCGCCCCCTTACGTCCCGTCATTCGAGTCTGCGTCAGCCTTTTCTTTGGTCTCTTCCCTCCAGGGGTACTTTGGCGGCTGGTCTTTTTTGGCGCAGTAAGCATCGTAGCGCTGCGACGAAAACCTGATTTCTGTTCCTTCTTGTGCCAACGTGAACGGCTCCCCCCACCCATCTTTTAAAACAGCATCGAGATCGCGCACAAACGGCGAGTCTTCGATCGCCTCTTCGACTTTGCTCACTGTTAGTGGCGGCGAGATATCTGCAAAAGAAAGGACGTCGTAAAGCTTGCTGATTGCTATCTCTGTTTTAAAGGCTTTTCCCTTGTTTAAGCTGTCTCCCATTTTCACCGTTAAGACACTTGCAAGAAGGCCAATAATGGCAATGACAATCATGACTTCCATCAAAGTAAGTGGTCTTTTTTGTGCCCTTTTTTTCACCTTTTTTCCTCCGCATGCTTTTGTTTCAAGCGAGTTTAACACTTCTCGCGTTGCGAGAGCTATAAAATTTTTAATCCCCCTCGCTTGACTCTTCAAAATCGAGCAAGGGCCTATTGGGTTGTTAGAAACGGATGTTTCCCGTTACGGCGATGGCTTGCTCGCCTAAACATCTCCCCTCAACAGTGAAAGCTCCTCCCTTCTCGGCGCTGAAGCTCAACCCGATCAAAAAGACAAAGGGCTCCTTGTTTTTTACCTTTAAGGTGTGAGGAATCGCACTGACATGCAGCCGGCTTTGCTCTTTGTAATATGCAAGGCCAACGTAGGGATAAAGCCACTTGATCTCTCCTGTCACGCTGAGCCCCACTTCCCACTCGTTGTAAGTGAAATGGGTCAAGCCTGCACCCTTTTCTTCCCCACCAGACCCCTCAAAACCAAGCCGCGCGCGTTGATACCGCGCGTGCACCCCCATCATCGCCCGTTCCCAGTAAATCAGGAGAGCACGGCCGCCAATCCCCCCCGTGAAAGTCCAAGGCGTTTTTGTCTCATCAACGAAAGAGGCCGCCACGTTTAGCTTCATGACTCCCGCAGCGGTATAGAGTTCAACGCGATCACTCAGAGTGAGCGCTGCTAAGGCTAGATGGTATTGAAATGCGAGGCGCGCTTGACGCCAACAGGGAGGGGGGTCGACCGCCTCTTTTACACCAGTTATTTCGATCCGCTTGTTAAAGACGTTTTCCCAACTATATCCCATTTTCCACGTCACGATACTCTCGCGACTTGATACAAACCCAAATTCTGGTAGATTGGGCGCGGCCGGGTTGTCATTGGTTATCCCTACAAGTGCGGCTGGGAAAAGGAGGCCGATCAAGGTCAGCATTGCTCTCTTGTAAAAGGGGCTTTATTGATACCGCTCGCGCTTCAACGCTTTTTCCTGGGATCTTTTCATTCACCGACACTATGGTGCCAAATTTTTTTTAGATTGGCAACAAAGAAGGCGTTGAGGTTTCCCTAAACTCGACAGAGTGCAATGCAAGCGGCGGGACTGTTACCACACCCCGCGCGCCAGGTTGCTTATTGGCAAAGCACCCGGTAGCCAAAGGCAACCGTCCGCATCAAGCAAGCAACTTTTCTCTTTTGCTTTTGGATAGGTGCACCTAAGCTCTCATCCATGATTGGTCGACAAATGAGCTTCGCCTGTAGTCGTCGGGCGAGGTCAACACTCCCCAAGGGTGTTTTTCCGCGGCGGAAAAGGTGTTTTTCCAAGAAAGCATCGGAAAGCCTTCTAAGCCCAATCGATCAACGCGCCACAACTCCAACTCCATCGTTCCGGGGTTGACCGCAAAGGCAAAATAAAACTGCGCCCAGTTGGTATCGGCAAAGAGAAGGGGCTCAGGCGGCGCAATCCCCTCAGCGCGCAACATTTGGATTAAAAAAAGGTGGAGGCGCTCTTTCTTCGCCCTGTCTCCCCCTTTCAATGCGGAAAAAAGGAGGCGACAAAAATGGGCATAGGTCGTTTTGCGCGGCAATTCTTTGGCCAGAAACGTTTGCTTTGCCTCTTTCCACTGCCGAAATACGGTGCAAGCCACCTCTTTCATCGTTGCCGCCGTGACCAAAGGGAAAGCGGTCCGTAAAAAGCCATCGATTTTTTCTTGAAGTCCTTCAACGCGGAAAAAAGGATGAAGCGCTTTGAGCACATCGGCGCGGAATGAGGGAATGTGGCGCAGGGAATGTGGCACCGAAAAAAGGGTGTCGCCATGAGAAGCATCTGTCATCAGCTCCTCTTGTAAGAACCTCTTAA
>CAYTIT010000199.1:0-2901 GCA_964437975.1 uncultured bacterium | reverse complement strand
GCCAACTTGAAGAAACACTTAAAATCATTAGATCGGAAAAGAAAGAAGCTATTTCAATGCTTGAGGAAGAGAATGTAGAAATAACTAACGATTGTTTACTTTACAAGAAAAAGATTCTTGAACTTACTGAAATTTGCCATATCCTAAAAAACAATAATAATCTTCTTCAAGAAAAAAATAACGAACTAGAAATTGAAAGAATAGAAGTTTTAGAAAATAAATCTAAATTAGAAAGCGAATTAAACGATGTAAAATCGCTACTTGCTGTCAGCGAAAAGATGAAGCGCCAATTAGAGTTCCAGCTTCGCGATCAAGAAGAGTTTTTCAACAACAAACAAACGAAGCTGACGACCGAATTTCAAAAAAAGTTCTCTCCGCTTGAGAATCAATCTAAACAGAATGAAGAGAAGCTCCTAAAAGTCATTGATAACTTAAAAGCGCGAGAGCAGACTCCTGTCACCCATGAAGACTCTCCTCCTCCATTCAATGACTCTCTTGATGTCGACTGTTTTTCTCAAGAAAGCGAGTTTGACCACACTATGTCCAAGCTTTCCGACAAAGAGCAAGCTATTTCCGACCTTCAAGATCACATCGTCCTACAAAAATATGAAATCCAGAGTCTCAAACAAGACATGTCTCTCCAACTTCGCAACCTCATAGAGCGCGATCACGAGATCAATAGACTTAAACAAGAAAACGCCCGTCTGATAGTTAAAAACAACCCAGACTTCGACAAAAAAATCGAAAATACTACCCCCAAAGGAGATAACACAGAGATACACTCGACAACAAGCGACCTAACGACAATGGAGGCAAATAAGCTGCTCAACCAGCAAACCTTGCAGTTACAAGAAATCCATCAAAGAAAAAGTCTTTCTCCACGTCTTGTGACAGCCTCTTCCAACTAAAGGAAGAAGATGCATGAGAAATGCCCCCCCAAGGAGGCTTGCATCGCTCCTTCCTACTGGCTCCTGATTCATCGCAGGTTAGGCGGAATGGCGCTTACTGCTTGGCTTTCCCAGGTATTTTCTCAAGCATCGTCGACGGTTCAATCTCAATTTCTCGCTCGACTCTATTAAAGGCCCCTGGAACCTGTTGCCGTCTTTCATCGAGTAGCTCTAATCTGATCGTGTGCCGTCCAGGTTTGAGCCCTTTGATGTAATAGGGCGTCCATGCAGTCAAAAGCTCTTGCTGCTTGCCATCGATCACAAGTCTAACTGTATAACCATTCGGAGATAAGGTGCAGTTTGAAAGATAAAAGTCGAGCAGCAGAGGGTCTGAGCGGTGCGCGGGATATTTCCCCTGGGGCTCATTGTAAGTAAGATAGGGCTTAAAACGATCAAAAGGGAAGGTGTCGAGTCGCTTTTTATCTTGAAAATAAAAAATTTCTGCTTGAAAACACCCCTTCTCTTTAAAACTCTCCCCGTAGGAGCGCGCTGGGAAACAACGAATCGCATGCATCCCCGGTTCAAGTGAAAAAGGGAGCGAAAAACTGAGAAGTTGATCATCTGAACCGAGACTCATCCCTGTCGGCTGACTATAGGCAAAGTAGGGCCGCTGGTCGATGATCACATGAACGCTCTGGCCATCAGGGTCATTGTACAGTTCATTCGCTCTTGAAAAAGGGGTGACAATCCCCAATGGAAAGTCTTCTACCCTCATTTGTATGTTGAGCGGTGTCTTATGTTTGTTTTCATAGGGACGGGGAAAAAGAAGCTTGATTGCAGGTGGCTTTTCGCTGAGTGCCGTTGGCGGCACCGGAACGACTTCAACGCCCTCTAGCGCCCCACTGAAGGTGGCTGCCACAACCAAGGTAAGCCAAGTTTTGAAAAGCGTCCATCGAATTTTTTTTTGTTTCATGTTCTACGTCTTGACATCCCTCCCATCTAAAAGAAGGAGCTTCGCGAGACATTGATCTCACGAGTAGGCTTGTATCGCTACTTCCTACGAGTTCCTGGTTCACTGAAGATTCCAACAAATCTACTCCACAGGCTAACACCCGCTGCCCTCGGGCTACACTATTACTAGCTCTCACATCATCAGCTTTTTCTTTGCCTAAGCCGCGTCATTTGTGTTGCACATTTCATGAGTCTACCGATCTTGATTCAAGAAGCAGAAAGTGTGCCACAGCCAGCGCTCGGCGGTTTTTTATCGACGATGCAGCCCCTATCCGTAGGAGATAGAGGCGATGAAGGCAAAGGCAACAACCCAACTCTTGCATCATGATCGGTATATTATAGATAGCAAATTTTTTTTAGATTGGCAACAAAGAGAGGTCGAAGCAAGGAGTGTTCCCTAGAGAAAATTTATTTGCTGATCGCACTCCAAGAAGTGGGGTCGTGCCTTTGCCATGATCTCCCTCTTTTTTACCGGCTGCATCGCAGGTGTTGCACTTAAGTCCTTGTTGCTAGATAGTGGCTCCACGCTCTACGCTCTACCGATGGCGATTCAAAAATCATCATCAATAGAGAAGCCTTGAAAAGAGATGTTCTTATGAAACAGCCCCCCTTTTTTCTTGCTCTTTTCGCTGCGCTGACGCTCTTTTTGGGGTGCGCGCGCCATCAGCCTGCACCGCAGGAAAAATCTCTGGCCTTGAGCTTCGCTTACATGCCTTTTTCGCTCGACCCTAGAAAGGGGACCGATCCTCTGACAGCCACCTTGCACGCGATGCTCTATGAAGGGCTCACCTATCTACGCCCCGATGGCACCGTTTGCCCAGCACTTGCCGACCATATCGATCTATCCGAAGATCGGATGACGTACCAATTTAAATTAAAACAGACATTTTGGTCAGACGGCACGCCGGTCACAGCGCACGATTTTGAGCGCTCTTGGAAAGAAGCTTTAGATCCCTCGTTTCCATCAAAAGCCGCCCACCTGCTCTATCCTATTCGGAATGCC